>NZ_CP020772.1:2700000-3000000 GCF_002097535.1 Halobacillus mangrovi | reverse complement strand
TTTCCTTCATGTTTGGCTTCGGGATGCAAATGATGAAGGAACGCCTGGATGAAAAAGATATAAATTATCGCCCAGTAATTTTTAGAAGACTATTGATTTTGACCGGATTCGGTTTGATACACGCATTTCTCATTTGGCACGGAGACATATTGCTTTCCTACGGAGTGCTCGGGATGATATTGTTCGCCTTTTTCAATGTTTCAAAGAAGTGGATATTAGTATGGGCTTACTTTATGCTTGCTACACTAGTCCTTCCATTGACGTTCTCTTTATATATGTTTAGAGATCAATTACAAGGAATGGTCAACCGACCATTGATTCAAGAGGCGATCACGAATTACGGGCAGGGTAGTTTACTCGATATTTGGCAGCAAAATGCAGACGACTGGTATTATGCGAATCAGTTTGCTAATCTTCCTTTTCTCGCTTTAAGCTTAATTCCCATGTTCTTGTTCGGCCTCTATGTCTGTAAGAAGCGCTGGCTGCATGAACCAGAAAAGCATCTTTCTTCCATTAAAAAAGTCTGGCTTTTGACTGGTTTACTTTTTTTCGTTTTCAAAGCGGGGCCATATTTCTTCGGGAATCCAGAATGGTTTGACCTTATGCAGGATAATGTAGGAGGAACAGCTTCGGCCATATTTTATGTTCTATCTATTACTCTATTGTTCAGGACTGAAAGGGGTTCCAAAATTGTGCATCCCTTAACGTGGGTGGGGCGGATGTCTCTGTCTAACTACATCTTCCAATCATTGATCAGTTTTATACTCTTTTATTCCGTAGGTTTCGGATTGTATGCACAGGTTCCGCCTATTTGGAGTATGATCATTGTGATCATCGTCTTTCCTCTACAAGTATATGCGAGTAAAGCCTGGCTGACCAAGTATCGGTACGGACCACTTGAATGGGTTTGGCGTTCGTTGACGTACAATACAAGACAGCCGTTAAGACGGAAACAAAAAGCAGTTTCATAACAGAGGGGGTCAGCGAAATGAATCGCGACCAGATCGTAAAAGAAAGCAAAAAATGGGTGGAGGCACATATCATTTCTGAAACCCAGCGCGATCAATTAATTGAACAATATCCAAAAAAACAAAATAAACCGGTATTGCTTACATTTGCGGCTATTTTTATAGGATTAGGGTTCTTAACTTTTATTGCTTCGAACTGGTCTGAGATGCACGACTTATCACGCATGGGAATCATTATAGGCTCCCTGCTTCTGTTTTATTTGGGAGGAGAGTATGCCTGTCGAAAACATGCCGATCGTTTAGGCACAAGCCTGCTCTTAACCGCATTACTGATTTTTGGTGCTGGCATTTTCTTAACGGGGCAGATGTACCACTATACGTCGTTCAGTGCCTTTCCGTTTTTTGTATGGGCGTTAGCCGGAGGCAGTCTGTATTTTTTATATCAGAATTGGACTTTTTTCATAGCGACTGTCGTTATCACGACGGTAGGCCAAGTTTATAGTGGGATTGTTTTTCAGTCTTATCACTTATGGCTGGGCGTATTATTTTTATTCGGGCTAGGTTGGGTCGTGTATAAGAATAAGGTGACTATGGCTTCCCTTGTTTTCTCCATTGGTTATATCATTCACAGCCTCGTACTCGTGTTCAGTGAGGGTTTTCCTTATTACTGGTTAATTGTATTATTTTTAGCCTTGTATTTACTGGATGATCTGGTTGTTCGAAAAGGACAGATTCGGATTTTCAAATCATCGGCAATTCTGTCTATACTAGTACTCAACACCTTTCAAGTATTTTTCCTTGGTTACGATTACTGGTTCGACCAGAATGAATCCTCCTTTTATTTCTTCATTGTGTGGGCGGTGTTGTTTGTGTTCGCTGTAATTCGCTCGGCAATCAGTACAAACAACTACTATTGGATCGATCTCATTTTATTCGTTCCAGTCTTCAGATTCGGGTTTGGAGACGTTTTGTCACTTGTGTTGTTGTTTGGATATGCTCTTCTCTGGTTGATTTCAGGATACCAGCAGGAGGTTGTACGTTGGGTCAATAAAGGGACGGTAGCCTTTTTGGTCACTACACTGCTCGCCTACTTCCAACTGGCATGGGATTTCATGAACCGTTCTTTGTTTTTCTTTATCGGTGGGCTTCTGCTCTTTGCACTTAGCTTCTTCCTTGAACGAAAACGAAGACAGTTTCATAAAGGAGGAGAAGCATGATGAAACGGTGGATTTTTTATCTTATCGTCTTTTTACAAATTCTTTTCCTTTCGTTGATGTCCATTTCTTTTTACGTCATGGATGCCATGGGGGAGACAATTAAGCTGGAAACGGCTCCCGTAGATCCTCGGGATCCATTTTATGGAGATTATGTAGCTTTATCTTATGAAATTGAACAAATCCCTGAAGATCAATGGGCTGTTGAAAAAGAGTTAGATCGAGGAGAGCGTGTATTTCTTTTGCTGGAATCAAATAGTAAAGGCATTTACGAACTTGTGGAAGCCTCAAAAATTTGGAAGGAAGCAGAAGAAAACCAGACTGTTCTGCGTGCGCGTTATCAGTGGTACGATGAAATCAATAAAACGTATCAGGTCGATATTGGCCTCAACCGATATTTTATCGAAGAAAATACAGGAGAATTTTACGAAGAGCGTATTGGAGAATCGGTTGTTGAAATCGTCATCGCCCCGTGGGGACATAAAAAAATTGCTTCGTTGGAAGAAGGAACCGAATAGAGAATAAAAGGTGTCACCTCTAATGAGGTGACACCGTATTATTTATATTAGCTTAATACAGCTTTTATTTGATCGATTGCCCATTTGAGATCTTCTTTTTCGATCACGAGTGGAGGAGCGAAACGGATGACGTTCTGATGGGTTTCTTTACATAGAAGCCCTTTTTCTTTCAACTGTTCACAATACTTGCGAGCCGGTTCTGTCATCTCGACTCCGATAAAAAGACCTTTGCCTCGCACTTCTTTAATTTTCGGATTATCAATGGATTTCAATTCTTCCATCATATAATTCCCAAGCTCCAGGGAGCGGTCGACGAGATTTTCTTCTTCGATCACTTCCAGGGAAGCTACAGATACGGCACATGCGAGTGGGTTTCCGCCAAAAGTAGAGCCGTGCGATCCAGGATTGAAAACGCCAAGCACTTCTTTATTAGCGACCACGCAAGAAATTGGGAATACGCCTCCGCCAAGCGCTTTTCCTAAGATCAGTACATCAGGGCTTACATCTTCCCAATCACAGGCGAACATTTTACCACTTCGTCCGAGACCTGCCTGGATCTCATCAGCGATGAATAGCACGTTATTTTCCTGGCAGACATTATATGCTTCTTTCAAGAAACCTTCTGGAGGCATGACAATTCCAGCTTCTCCTTGGATCGGTTCTAGAATGAACCCTGCGGTGTTTTCTGTAATGGCTTCTTTTAATGCTTCCACGTCTCCATAAGGTACGAGCTTAATCCCAGGAAGCATCGGACCGAATCCGCGTTTATACTCTTTTTCTGAAGAAAGAGACACCGCGGTCATAGTACGGCCGTGGAAATTTCCCGTACAAGCGATGATTTCAGCTTGATCCTCTTCCACTTTTTTTACATCATATGCCCAGCGTCTTGCTGCTTTAATGGCTGTTTCGACCGCTTCCGCACCAGTATTCATTGGCAGAGCCATTTCTTTGTTTGTGATCTTACAAATCTTTTCATACCAAGGACCGAGCTGATCATTATGAAAAGCTCTTGAAGTCAATGTGACTCGGCTGGCCTGTTCCGTCAAGGCTTCAATGATACGTGGATGACGGTGCCCCTGGTTCACTGCGGAGTAAGCGCTTAACATATCCATATAACGATTACCCTCAGGATCCTCTACCCATACACCATCCGCTTTAGCGATGACGATTGGAAGCGGGTGGTAGTTTTTTGCACCATACTCTTGCGTTTGATCAATAATTTGTTGACTTGAAACAACCATGGTATCCCTCCAATTTCATTAAATCTCCATCCATTATAACAGGTTTAATTTTAATTTTCTTACGACTCAAAAAATAATCCAAATGGACTTTTAGTTAGGAATCGCTCCTCCTGTCATGGTATTATTATATCCGTAGATGATTTAAGTAAAGGAGGAAAATTCGTGGCACACTTACATATTACCTCATGGGTAATCGCTTTCGTATTAGTGGCACTCGCAACAACGTTTACGCGAGCTGGTAATGAAAAAGCAGCAAAAATATCTCACATGATTTTACGCTTGGACTATTTGTTGATTCTTTATTCTGGAGGCTCCTTATTTGCGAGCTATTCAAGTTACGGGGCACTTGTTATCATCAAACTGCTTGTTGGTTTATGGACAATTGCCGCAATGGAAATGGTGACAGTGAAATACAAGAAGAAAAAGCCGGCTGGTGCGTGGTGGGGACAATTGTTCATCGCAGCTGTTCTTGCGCTTATCTTAGGATTTGGCTTCTTACCAGCAGGTATTCTGCCTGTATAAAATAAACGCTGCATGCGATTCGGCATGCAGCGTTTTTAGTAAAAAGGGGGGCTGTAGATTACAGCTATTATGTCTATGTTTCGAACTGATCCGTTATTTGGGGGATAACGGGATGATAACTATTATCAATTAAAATGATAATCATTCTCACTTAAAAAGTCAAGCCTTTTATTGAAAAAATTCATAGGGGGATAACGTCCATCATAAACTGAGTTATGATGGTTTTTTTATGTGCTAAAGAGATTTATCTTTTGTAAATAAAGGATGGTGAGGCTAGATGTGTGGCATTGTTGGTTGGATCGATTATCAACATAAGATCAATGAAAAAGCACCGATATTAGACCGAATGGCTGATACACTGCGTCATCGTGGCCCGGATGATTATCAAAAATGGCTGGAAGGTCCAGCTGCTTTCGGCCATCAGCGGTTGATCGTCGTTGATCCAGCCGGAGGAAAGCAGCCAATGGTAAGAGAAGCAAGGGATGAAAAATATGTCTTATGCTACAATGGAGAGCTTTATAATACAGATGACGTAAGAGATAAATTAAAAGCGAAAGGATGGAGCTTCACCTCCCATTCTGATACGGAAGTCGTGCTGGTCAGCTATATGGAGTGGGGCGTTGATTGCGTAAATCATTTGAATGGGATCTTTGCTTTCAGCGTTTGGGAGACGAAGCGAAAACGTCTGTTTTTGGCTAGAGACCGCCTCGGTGTTAAGCCCCTATTTTACAGTGATCACAAGTCAGGAGTCATGTTCGCCTCAGAGATGAAAGCCATCCTCGCACATCCAGAAGTTGAAGCGAAAGTAGGAGAGGAAGGGATCCACGAGATTCTTTCTTTAGGACCGTCTCGAACGCCGGGGCATGGGATCTTTGATCAAATCCATGAGGTACGTCCTGGTCATCGGGCAGTTTGGGAAAAAGGGAAGCTTTTGATTGATCGATACTGGAATGTCGTCAGTGAGCCTCATGAGCATAACTTTGATCAGACCGTTGAAAAGGTGCGGGAACTATTTATTGATGCCTCGGAAAGACAGCTGGTGTCGGACGTGAAGTTAGGTACCTTTTTATCTGGAGGAGTAGATTCGAGTGCAATTACTGCGGTAGCTGCAGAAAAATATAAAAAAGAAAGAAAAGGGAGTCTGCAAACTTTTTCGATTGATTATAAAGATCAGGAAAAATATTTTAAGAAGAATGCTTTCCAGCCAGATCGTGATGAGTCTTACATCAATCTTGTCAGTAGAGAAAACCAGACCGCTCATACGGTTATGCGTGCAGAAACTAGTGATTTAGTTGATCGTCTAAAACGTGCTGTGGAGCTTAGAGATTTGCCAGGTATGGCAGATGTAGATTCCTCGCTCTTGTGGTTCTGTGAGAAAATCAAGAATCACGTGACAGTGGCACTCTCAGGAGAGTGTGCAGATGAAATCTTCGGAGGCTATCCCTGGTACTATCGTAAAGAGGACCAGGAGCGAAAAGGCTTTCCATGGATCAGGTCGTTGGATGAGCGTGTTTCGCTTGTTAGAAGTGACTTGAACGTAGATATTGAAGCTTATATGCTACGTCGCTATCAGGAAACGGTGGATGAAGCGCCGCTACTTAAAGGGGAAGACGAAGCAGCTCAAAAGCATAGGCAAATGCTTTATCTTAATATGAACTGGTTCATGCAAACCCTTTTAGAAAGGAAAGACCGGATGAGTATGGGCGCAAGCCTTGAAGTACGTGTGCCTTTCAGTGACCATAGGATTGTCGAGTATGCATGGAATATCCCGTGGAGCATGAAACATTACAATAATCAGGAGAAAGGGTTGCTTCGCCAGGCTTTAAGAGGAGTTTTACCGGATAAAGTATTGTTCAGGAAAAAGAACCCTTATCCAAAGACCTTTCATCCAGATTATACAAAAGCCGTGTGCACGTGGATGAATGATATTTTAGCAGATGCGAATGCTCCAATTTTTGATTTGTTTGATCGTGACCGAATCCGGAAGTTGAATGATTCAGAAGGAAAATCAATCGATACCCCTTGGTTCGGTCAGCTCATGACTGGCCCACAATTAATCGCTCACCTGTGCCAGATCAACTATTGGCTCAAGACATACAGCATTCGATTATAGAAGACCTCTCTACCGTCCTCACAAGGGCGGTATTTTTTTGGTTATGCTTTCTACTCCATAATTGCCTGCTAATCTGAAGTATTAAGCTTCGAGGTTTTTGTGTGAGTAATGGTGAATGGGAAAACGGCTCGCTTTCCGTGGGCATGTGCTGAGACTCCTTCGGGGTCTCAACTACCATGAGCATCCCAGAGGAGTCTCACCGTTCTCCCATCCGCCATACGATATGAGAAGCTTGAACTACCTTTTATAGTATGGAGTTTATGCGGCTCGTAATAGGGTGAATCCAGAATTGCAATGGTTTTTCTACAAGTGTGGTACTAATGAAAAATTACATTTCTAGTGGGTTTACAATATAACGGTTTAATTTGATTTTCTATATGGTTTATGGATAGGGGACGGTAATTTTATGAAAGAGGGTGTGGTGGGAAAATGACGAGACTCCCGCGGGAGAAGGAGCTAGGCGAGACCCCGCAGGGAGCGCACTGACGGAGGAGGCTAGCCAGTTCCCCCGCAGGAAAGCGAGTTATTTTCCCGCCATGCCACCCCTTTTTAAAGCAACGGACCTACAATATCTTCAAATCAAGTGTTTTAAGATACGCTAGTACGTTGAATAAATCAAATTTATGAATATTAACATGTTAAAAGTAGATTGATTTATCAAATGTGACTAATTTATGTATTCGCTACCAAAACGGCGAGATTCAATTGACGATAGACCGTCAAAAGGGATACTCTAGAAGGGTTAGCATTAATGTTCGAAGGAGGAGCGGTAATGAGAAAATCAATAATCGTTCTCATGGTCCCGTTACTTTTTTTATACGCCCTCCCGGTAGGAGCCGTTGAAAAAGAAGGACGAAAATGGCAGGATGAAAGCATTTATTATTTAATGGTCGACCGATTCATGAACGGTAGTGTCAAAAATAATGACAATGTCGACACAAGTAACCCTGATGCTTACCATGGAGGTGACATTCAGGGAGTGATCGATCAATTAGATCACATAAAAGAACTTGGATTTACAACTATTGAACTGTCTCCGATAATGGCGAACAGTAAGAATGGATATCATGGATATTGGATTGAGGACTTCCGCAAAGTGGAAGAACATTTTGGAAATGTAAAAGATGTCAGACGGCTTATAGAAGAAGCACATAAACGGGATATGAAGGTTATGCTTGATTTGGTGATTGGACACACCAGTCCTGAACACCCTTGGTTGGAGGATCAATCTAAGACAGATTGGTTTAAGGATGGAGCAACGGAAAGCCATAATCCTTGGCTAGCAGAAGCGCGTCCTTTGAATACAAGCAACCCTGAAGTCCAACAATACTTAATCAAAACAGCACAATTTTGGATAGATCAAACAGGAGTAGATGGATTCAAGATCGTTGACGCAACATCGACCTCATCTGAATTCATTCAAACATTTAGGGACGAAGTCATGGCTGAGAACGAAAACTTTTTCATTGCATCGAATATCTCAGCAGCTGGGAGTGGAAGGATCGATACGGCATTGAATGAAAATATTCGGGAAGTCTTTGCCTCTTCAGGACGATCACTTGATGGTTTATATAACATATGGGAAGAAAATCGGAAAAAATACACAAATCCCAATCAGCTCTTACATTATATGGATAGCCCGAATGTCTCCCGCTTTACTCATCTAGCTGTAGAAGAAGGTCTGAACCCGATCACGCGATGGGAACTGGCTCTCACTTACCTGTTCACATCCCCTGGAATTCCAGTGCTTTATTTTGGATCTGAGGTTCCATTAGATGATGGAGGAGATCCTTCAAGCATCTCTATGATGAACTTCAAGGCAGAAGATGAAGAACTGAAGCGCCGGATCGAGAAGCTTACGTCGATGAGAGACCAATTTCCAGCTCTTACCCGAGGCGATTTTAAGGAAATGTACAATAATGATGGACTTGCTGTTTTCAAGCGTACGTATCAAGATCAGACGATGATCATCGCTATAAATAATGCCGAAGAAACGAAATCCACGGAGCTAACGAACTTGAAGGATGACCAGCAATTAACCGGTTTAATTCAAGATGGAATTATACGGCAGCAAAAAGATGGCGTTTACCGGTTAGGTATGGAGCGAGAAACAGCAGATGTCTTTCTCGTAGAGCCGGACCGGGGCTACAATTGGTTGTTTATCGGTTTTGTTGGGGGAGTTCTGTCCCTTTTCGTAATCGCCGTTGTGGCTATAGGCTTAAAAAATAGAAAAGCGAATCATTCTTAATCATAAAAGAAGCAAGTCCGAATTCCCGGGCTCGCTTCTTTTTTGCTATTCCAGCTCGTTTATGACATTGACTTCAAATGAAAGATCAGCAAGAGGCAAGTTGCCGCTTTCGGAAACCAAATCCAATTGAAATCTGTATTTCCCTGTTGCTTTAAATGTAATGAACAGGAGAGCGCAGCTATTAATTGTTGGCTCTTCGTAAATGAAAACACCGATATCATTAAAAGATACAGGAACAAACTGGTCTTCGGTGTACATATACAGTTCAAAGGCATCTTTCTGAGAAGGATTTCCTAACGTGGCAACAATTTTGGCATCTACACAAACTAAATCTGCTGTAAGTGCGCACACTTGAAAGGCATATTGTTCATTAACTTTCATAGTCTGAGGGATATTGCAAGATAGACATTGAACCATAATCCATCCCCCTTTCTACCCTTGGCTAGCTGGTCCAGCACTATATTCTATGAAATTTTCATAGATTGTAGAGGGCGAATCTACTAATAAAAGTGTGGAGTTCAATATATGGGTGGAAAGGCACGGACTCAGATCATAGTGTGTAAAGGTTAATCCATAAAAAACTTGCAGAAAAACGGAGGGTTCTTCTGCAAGGAGTATGGTTAATTCTCATCCGCTCGCTTTTTTCGACTACGAATCCAGAGCCATCCAAGCAGCGCGATTGCCGCAAATAAGACAATGACTGGAGAATAACCGATGATAAAAATAAACAGCCAAGAGAAAAAGCTTACGAGTCCGTTTACGGAACTAAAGAAAGCTTGTTTTGTTTTTTCCCACGTGTTCAATTCCTGACTATCAACTTTAGGGACAACGACTTTTGTTTCCGTCAGGCTGACGGTAATGGTGGAAAAGTCGCTCTGGTTCTCTAAGTAATTCATCTGTCCTTTTAACGTCTCGATTTCAGCCTGAACACGTTCAAGGTCTTGTGAAATCTTAATTAAATCTTCTGTCTTTTCCGCCTGTTCTAAGAAAGTAAGTAAACGCGATTCTACTTTGTTTTTCGCTTCTAAACGGGACTCCAAGTCCACATACTCTTTTGTTACGTCGCGGCCGGAAACATTTCTAGATTGAATGGTATCGCTGATGTCTTCAAAACCAGTCAGGAGTGTTTCAAAATGATTTTGAGGCACCCTCAGCCGAATGTGACCTTCACGATTTCCTTGCTCTGTTTTATGGATATTCGTTTCAACAATATACGCTTCCGTTTCGTTCATTTTTTCCTGTAAGCTCTGGTAAAACTGATCATAATCTTCTGTTTCAAGCTCTATATGAGCTTCGTAGACCATCATTTTATCTTCCGTATTATCTGGGATCACCTTAGACGAATCTTTTGACTCAGGTGTTTCAGACAAACCGTTTGTCGCGACTTCTTCAGACGTCGCTCCTTCTGAAGGTTCACTAGTGTCTGCCGTGGATTCTTCGGCGGATTGGTCCTCACCGCTGCTACAGCCGATGAGGGTTAAGCTAAGTAACACGATTAGAAACCATTTTGTTTTTTTAAACACGAAAAGACCCCCTTATAAGTCTTATCCCATGACAACAGTTCTTTAGGGATTAGACGTCTTGAGGGGGATTTCGTTACAGTTTTTGGGGTATAGTTATTGATAGATGTCATTTAAAAAGAAAAGAGCGATCGTCCCGGGTCCGGCGTGAGCCCCGATCGATGACCCGATCATATCAATGTGAATATCTTTCACATTGTACTCTTGCTTTATCATATCGGCGAGGTGTTCAGCAGTTTCCAACGCATCACCGTGACTGATAGCTATCCGTTGATTCTCGAAGTCCTTGCCGCGTTCACCTATAATTTCAACCATACGCTTCCAAAGTTTTTTTGAGCCTCTGATTTTTTCAAGTGGAACCAGCTTTCCATCTTCCATATGTAGTAGAGGTTTTATCTTAAGCAGGCTACCGACAAAAGCTGCTGTCCGGCTCACGCGTCCACCACGATAAAGATATTCTAAATCATCCACGGTGAAAATGTGCTCCATGTGATCGGCATGATACTCACCGATTTCTAGAATGTCTTCGTAGCTGCTGCCTTCTTTGGCAAGTTCAGCGATTCTCATAATAACAAGTCCATAACCTAAAGAAGCCGCTTTCGTGTCGATGACTTCAAATTTAGCGTTCTCGTATTCTTCTTTTATTTCCTGTTCAACCATTTTGGCTGTTTGATACGTACCGGATAATTTTGAAGACAAAGCGAAATAGAGGAAGGGCTGGTCTTTCTCTACATACTTGATGAAGGTTTCACGAAAGGCCTGAGGTGATACTTGAGATGTTTTGGGTGCTTCACCGCTCCGCATACTTTCATAAACTTGAAGAGGGGAAATGGTTTTTCCATCTTCATATTCTTCATTATTGATCGTTACTTTTAGAGGAAGCATTTCAAGGGACAAGGCTTCCAACGTTTCCTTCGATAGGTCACAACCAGAATCACACAAAATTTGTACATTCATTATAGTCACCTTCTAACTTTTTATTTTGTCTTCAGTTTAGCCTCAATGCCTATAACTAGTCAAAATAAAACCTTGTAGGTTTAAAAGGACGACAAATTGTGACAATATAAACAAATATGTACTTGATTTTGCACGTGCACGGTGATAAAAAAGAATAGAAACTTGGTTAGGGAGGTTGTTCCGTGTTTACATTTGAAATGAAACGAATATTCATCGTGCTTTTAGGAGCCGTTTTAAATGCAATGTCCTTGAATCTATTCCTCATAGAAGCAAACGTCTATGCGAGTGGGTTCACAGGGACTGCACAGTTACTTACTAGTATTTTTACAGATTTTTTAGGTGTACCTGGCATAAGTACAGGTCTGATTTTATTTATACTTAATATACCCGTAGCCATTTTAGGATGGTATAAAGTTGGGAAAGGGTTCACGATATACAGTGCTGTATCGGTTGCATTCACAACCCTTTTTCTAGAGCTTATTCCTGTAGAGCAGCTATCTTCTGATATCATCTTAAACGCTGTCTTTGGCGGTGTGCTTGGCGGATTAGGGGTCGGGATCACACTGAAGTGGGGTGCTTCAACAGGCGGACTGGATATCATAGCGATGATCCTGTCACGGATGAAGGACCGCCCAATCGGAATCTATTTCTTGTTCATCAATAGTGCGATCATCGCCATTGCCGGATTTTTATACGAACCAGAGAACGCCCTTTATACATTGTTGACGCTTTACGTAACAACACGCGTCATTGATGCTATTCATACGCGTCATGAGAAACTGACAGCCATGATCATTACAACAAAAGCGGCGGACTTGGAAAAAGCGATCCATGCCCAGATGGTTCGTGGAATTACAACACTTCCAGCCAGGGGAGCGTTCACGCAGCAGGATAAGAATATGCTTGTGATGGTTATTACTCGATATGAATTGTATGATCTGCAGCATATCATTCATGAAGTCGATCCACATGCCTTTACAAATATCGTTCAAACCACAGGAATTTTCGGTTTCTTCAGAAAAGATGACCAATAGTTGTAACCTTTTTGTAATAAAATCGACTAATGGTATGAATAGAACTTAGAGGAGTGGACTTATGAAGAACCTGTGGATCATTATGGTGGGAATCATGATCCTGGCTTTAGCGGCTTGTGGATCAAATTCAGAAACGAAGGAAGCGAACGGAGAAGAAAATACGGAACAAAATGAAGCTGCAGAGGAGCCGGAAATCGATATGGAATCATTGATCAGCCAGCTGAAAATGGACGCAACGGTTGAGACGACAGAGGATACGGCGAAGTTTGATTTTTCCTTAGAAAATACTGGGGAGGAGCCTTTAATTATAGGCTTTACCTCAAGTCAGCAATATGAAGTGAAAGTTAAGAACGCAGAAGGGGAAAGTGTGTACACGTTCTCTGCTGATAAAATGTTCACGCAGGAGTTGACGACGGAAGAAATCCCAGCAGGTGAATCCTTATCCGCAACGGAAACGTGGACAGGCATTGAAGCGAAAGGTAATTACGAGGCAACGATTACTTTTTTGGTCGATTCCATTAACGATCAATCATTAGAAGCGACACCTTACCAAGTGACCCAGTCATTTACGATCGAAGACCGTCCTGAGAAAGAGGATACAAATGATAAGAGTAAAACATATGGAAATGGTGAAGCATTTAGGAATGTGAAGGTCTCCGGTGAAAATGGCTCCTACATGGTCAAAGGCGAAGCTCGAGTGTTTGAAGGTACTTTTATGTATAGCGTTGAAGACGGCCACATGGTTCAAGTTGAGCCTACGTCAGTACAAGTGGAAAAAGGGGCGCCAGAATGGTCTGAATTTGAACTGGAAATCAATGTTCCTGAAGATCTATTACCTGATTATGGAACATTGACGCTTGTATTGTTTGAAGAAAGCGCAAATGATGGCAAGCCAACACATGTAAACAATATTCCATTAGAGCAATTTCCTAGTGAATAAGAAGGAAGCCGCCACATCGAATGTGGCGGCTTGTTTAATAATTAATAACCGTATTCAGTAAGTACGCCTTCTACTTTTGGTGTCAGCGTGTCCCAATCAGCATTAGGAAGTTTGTTGACAGTGATAAAGTTTTGAAAACCAAAAACATTATCGACTTCATCTAATTCCATAAGATCGTTCATGATTTTATGTTCACTCGTTTGGCCTGGCATGACTGATACACTGCCGTCACCTTCAAAGATCATAGAGTCTGTAGTAAACTTACGTGCATTCGGGTTTGGGGTTTCTTGTACTTGAATTGCCATTTTGCATCCTCCTCCATAACATCTCCTCCTATTCTACCAAAAAAACACCAAAGTCAAAACAATTGATCATAATCTTACGGTACTTCCCAATTATTGTGTTACAATGAAAGCAATTTTTAGGAGGTGTGGTATGGAGTCTCGACTAATCGACGTGTTACAACCGATTAAGGACAACGACTATCAGTTGCCCGAGAATCAAAGTTTACAAGAATTAACAACAATGATGCTACAGAGAATCGGGTCGGTGCATCCTATATTAAGAGATGATTTGATCCACTCGATTTTCACAACTTTCATAGAGCGAGGCCATTATAGCCACGAGCAGCTTAAAAATATATTACAATCCATTTTAAATAAAAACTACTTATTTTATCGGATCGGAACTTCTAAAAGGGAAGAGGATGCAGTATTTAAACGCAGCTTCTCTGTATTGTTGATTCCGCCTATTATAGTAAAACATCGAAAATCCCCATTTTTAAAAGAAGAGGAGATCCACAGGGTTTGGGAAAACTTGAAAAAGTATATGAAACAGGAGTCTGACCACAGAGGGTATGTGGAAGGAAAAGGTTGGGCTCATGCCATGGCTCACGCTGCAGATGCGTTATACCATGTAGCAGCTTGTGAGGAGATTACTGAAAGTCAGATTAAGGAAATACTGCCGATCATTAAAGATCAGTTTTTGATTGATCACCCTTATTTGTTTGATGAAGAAGAGCGCATGGTGACAGCGGTCATGATGATGTTCAAAAAAATCAGTCCGGCTGATCGAATTGAATGGCTTGAGACTTTACTTTATTACCGAGAAAGCTGGAATGACCCTAAAGAGGATATTATCATCAATAACAGTAAGCACTTTTTAAGAGCGCTTTATTTCAGAATGTTAGAAGGTGACCATAGAGAGCTTCGTCAGGTTTTAGAAAATTTGCTGAGGGAACTTAGAAAACAAGAAGCCTATTAACAGACGTGGAGGTCGCTTATGATTCGATGGGGCATATGGATTGGGAGCACATCCGGAATCGTTTTAGGGATGTATATGTGGTATGTCGAATTAGTCACTGGAAAAAAGATCTATACGCTGTTGATGAATGTTGATTTCATTCCTGTGATCGGGAGCATTGATTGGCCGGTTGTGATGGAATGGCTGTTCCACATGGTCATTTCCTGGGTAATAGGAATTCTATTTGCTTATGTGTTTATGCGAAAACGTCTGAAGCCGACGAATCGAAACCAATGGCTGCTGGCTATTATTTTGTCGGTTGTGGCAGCGACGACCTACGTGCCGCTTACCATTCTCGCTATAAAAGAAACCCCTGCGTTAACAGATGGGATCGCTATTCTGTATTGGCTGGTCGGTCATGCCCTCTATGCCATTACATTAAAAAAATCATACCATCGTTCATAATGAAAAGGCATAGCCGAACCCGGCTATGCCTTTTCAAATTAAGTCCTAGACCTTAAAAGAAAAAAGGTCTGGGAAGATATTTCTTTTCCGGGCGTAAACGGATTTCTTCGGTACAACTATCTAACTGTGTCTTACTTAATAAGCGTTTGCTTCCGTTTTTGCAGGTAAATATTTAGTGAAGTAACCACCTAGGAGCAGGAATACGATGGTAAGGGTCCAGCTTATGACACCTAATAAGTTAAAGATCCCCGCTGCAAGATTGGTACTGGCGATTAGGAAAAAGCAAATGGAAGACAGGGCACTTTTAAAACCAGTGACTCCAGCCTTTTTTCTTTTCAACAAGAAATAATAGATAGAAAATAAAAGACAAACGAGTATTGTGATGTTAATCAAGGTCGGGACCATGGGCTGAACTCCTTTTTTCAATATGTTGGTTTAATGTTAACACAAAATGGAAATAGAGGGGATTTTGTATAGAGAAAGATCAAGTGCCGAAACTAAGAACAGTAAGGAGGAGAGACTTATGCTGGATCAGGCGAAAGCGTTAATTTTTGATTTAGACGGGACGTTATATGAAGATACAAACCACTTCGTTTATTATGCAAATCTTTTAAAGAAGAAGTTGAAAGAAGAAAACAGACCATTGTTTGAAACGGATTATAAATCTATTCGTAATAGGGAACACCCTCTTGCCATTGGAAAGGTCTATAATAGAACGCATGATGCAATCATCTCCGTTGATCCGTTTACTAACCTTGCTATTCGTGTTGAAACATGGAGCGGAGATCAGTGGCCTGAAAGGAAAGTATGGAAACACTTTCCAGACCCATTGATTTACGATTTTATTGACCATATTGCTATAGGGGATGGGTGGTGGCTGCCTTTTTCAGCTGCCATGCACTATGGAGTAACTTCTGAGGACGCACGTGAATGTTATGTGGCAACAAAAGACTACATGGGGTCGGATGAGTTTCAGTTGACAGAGACAAAAGGATTGAAAACCTCCCTTTTACTATGGAAAAAAACTAAGCCCCTTATTTTGGTGACAAACAGTGAAGGTTATGATGTAGATCGGATATTAAAAGCTATAGATCTTGAAGGGATTTTCAAAGAAATTGTATCAAATGCGGAAAAACCTGTTCGTACGGAAGACATCTTTCAACAGGTCTTACATAATTATCGATTAAAGCCAGAGGAGATCGTTTCTATCGGGGACAATTTCATGAATGAAATTGCTCCAGCTTTAGAAATGGGGATGAAAGGAATCTATATACAATCGAATGATTTACCTTTCTCACACCCAAACTTGAAGGTCATTAAAAGTCTTGAAGAACTATGTACAAAATAAAAACACAGAAACGGCCCTGAACGTGCACTAGCGTTCAGGATGTTTCTGCGAAACCTATGAAAATCTTTAGGGGGTTATTCTTTAAGTACCCATTTCTGTGAAAAGATAACTCCGCCTATTGGCTGATTTTTTTTCCTTGATTTAGGGGAGTTGAAAAAGACCAGGCCGTTTAAACGACCTGGTCTTCACAAGGTTATCGCATGCTTTGGTGATGGTTTTCAAGCTGTTGTTCTAACTGCTGTAGCTGTTGTTTCTCTTCTTGAGAACATTCGCTATATGCAGATTGAATCGCTTGTTTCGCCGCTTGCATATCCTCTTGGGATGGTTGACGTCCATCACGGTTTTGGGTGAAACGGTTGACCGCTTCTCGTGCATTTTCAAAAAGGTTTCTAGCCATTTTAAAACCCTCCTACCGTATGCTGATCAGATTCGATTTCTTTTCGAGCTGCTTCTGAAAGCCTTTTTGGCTCCATCTCGCTTTCGTCGAATTTACGAACTTCTGAATAGCGGTTTTCCTTGCGATTTTTCTTCTCTGGTTCCATG
Organism: Halobacillus mangrovi; assembly: GCF_002097535.1. GTDB lineage: Bacteria > Bacillota > Bacilli > Bacillales > Halobacillaceae > Halobacillus > Halobacillus mangrovi_A. The sequence continues at coordinate 2,983,127 of NZ_CP020772.1, read as the reverse complement.
ACAAGACCCTCCTGTCATAAAAAGAAGCCTGAACGCTTTCACGTTCAAGCTTAGTATGGGAAGAAGCCATATCTTTAATCAAGGAAAAAGTTGACTTACATGGCTTTTTTATTTAACTTCAAATATTCAGTTAAGAACTCTCCGATTCCGTCCTCTTCATTCGTAAGAGTTACATGGTTGGCAATGCCCTTCAATTCGTTAATCGCGTTACCCATTGCTACCCCTACACCAGCATAATCGATCATTTCGAAATCATTGTCTTCATCACCAAAGGCGATAATTCTGTTTTGGGGAATATGAAAATAACGAGCGATTTTGTCCAGACCTACGGCTTTATTCATTCCGGAGCGGACAATTTCAATGACGTGCCATGGGGCTCCCCATTTTCTATGATCAATCAAGGAAGCATGCGTATCCAATTCTTGACGGAGCTTTTTAATTTTTTCCTCTTCAGGGTGAATCAAAATCGATGTTGGATCTTCTTTCAAGTTCGACTGCAGTCGACCGACTGTAATCGGATCATTCTTTGTTTGAAAAATGCTCATAATTTCTTCGTCATGTTGATCAAGGTAAACTTTATCTTTTACTTCAGCAAGAATATTTTTCACACCAAGTTCTTGGCATGTATGAATAATTTTGTGTGCCGTTCGGATAGAAAGGGGAGAATGAATTGCGTCCCAATGATGGTCTTTTGGATGGTGAATTAATGCACCATTGAAGTTAACCATTGGTGTCTCCAGTCCAAGTTCATGATAGAAATCAATGCTTGCACGGTGTGGCCGGCCAGTAGCGATCACAACGATATGGCCTTGATCCATTGCTTTAAGAACTGTTTCTTTCGTCTCTGTACTGATGACTTTATCGTCAGTAAGAAGTGTCCCATCTAGATCTAATGCAATTAAGTGTTGTTTGTTCATTGCTTTCACCTCATTTTGTTATAGTGTAGCGGGAAACTAGGTAAATTGTAAAGAAATTCCCACTTCGCAACCTAACACTTTCCAATTGAAAAGGGCAGTGTTACGATTACATTATAATTTAGAATTATTACGATCATTTAAACAGACAGTAAAGTTTATCGGAAAGGAAATACAGAATGATTGGTATTTATCGGCAAACATTAAAAAACATTCCAGTTCTTACCGTTGTAGAATCATCAAAACAAGAAGAACCATTACCTGCAATTGTATATTTTCACGGCTTTACGTCAGCCAAAGAACATAATTTACCACTCGCTTATTTACTTGCTCAGAAAGGATATCGTGTCGTCCTTCCTGATAGTACTTTTCATGGCGAAAGGGAAGAAGATTTGTCCAAGCAAGAATTGAACTTCAAATTCTGGGATATTGTGTATCAAAATTTAAAAGAACTGCAAGATATAAAAGATGAACTTGATCGACAAGGCTTAATTAAAGACCGGAAAATTGGTGTAGGTGGGACGTCAATGGGAGGCATTACAACTAGTGCTGCACTGACGATGTATCCATGGATTCAAGCGGCAACAGTTATGATGGGTACACCTAAACCTGTTGAGTTCGCTAAGAAAATGGTTCACGATGTAGAACAGACAGGAATTCCACTTCCTCTAAAGCAGGAACAGCTAGAAGAACTTTACAAATCGCTTGAAGGCATTGATTTATCAGGTCAAATGGAGAAGCTTTATGGAAGGCCTCTATTTTTTTGGCATGGCGATGTAGATCCGGTTGTGCCCTTCCAGCATTCTTATGACTTTTATAATGAAGCTATCCATTACTACAAGAATCCAGAGAACATTCGATTCTTGCGGGAGGTAGGCAGAGATCATAAAGTGAGTCGATTCGCTGTTCTTGAAATGGTGAATTGGTTAGAATTAGTATTATGATAACCGAGAATATTTTATTCTACCTCTATTTTTGTTTATAATAGGTTTTGAAGAATAGTGAAGGGGGAACAAATGTGAGTACAGCACTTGAAGAAAATGCTATGGGTGCCCTTGAAAATGTCATTGACCCTGAGCTTGGCATTGATATTGTCAACCTGGGCCTTGTCTACGGCGTCGATATAGATGACGAAGGGAATACTACAGTTACAATGACATTAACAGCGATGGGCTGCCCGTTAGCTGGTCATATTGAACAAGATGTGAAACGCTGCTTAGCTGATTTACCAGAAATTAATGAAGTCCAGGTGAATATCGTTTGGAATCCACCGTGGACGAAGGATCGCATGAGCCGTTATGCAAAAATCGCATTAGGTATACCTGATTGATCCGGCATACCAATAATGGATAAGCATTTTAACCCCTGCCGCACCGACGTACGGCAGGGGTTTTTACATAACGCTTAGCTTAATAGAAGGAGGGGAGAGGCCAATGTCTACACAATCGCCGGTCTTCCAAATCGTAGGATACAAAAACACAGGCAAGACATCGTTGTTATCAGAAATTATCGCATATGGATCGGCTAGAGGGCAGCGTGTAGCTGCTATCAAACACCATGGCCACGATGAACCGTTGAAAGTTATGCATCATGAAACGGACAGTTATCGTTTACATGAGTCGGGGGCGTTTATGACAGGTGTTGATAGTCCAAGACGATTTCAACTCGAACTTAACCACCCTGAAGGATTCACCCTTGATCATCTTGTGGAATTATATCGTAATTTTTCTCCCGATTTAATTGTGGTAGAAGGGTTCAAATACGAGCATTACCCTAAGGCGGTGATTATTAAGCGAGCGGACGATTTAAAATTGTTGGATCTTACGAACATCCAGTTCGTCATTACTTGGAATGAAAATCTGACCGATCATCTTTCTATTCCTGTGTACACATTGAGGGAATGGAGAAGAAGAATGTCAGATGTGTACACTGTGGCAAAAGGGGGAGAACCTGATGAGTGATTTTTGGATATCTGAAGAACCGCTGGATGTCCAAGTGGTAATCGAACGTGTAACGAGACGAGAGGCAGGGGCTATCAATACGTTTATAGGTACTGTCAGGGAGTTTACGCATGGTAAACGAACTCTTTATTTAGAGTATGAAGCTTATAAACCAATGGCTGAAAAGAAACTCTCTGAAATAGGAGAAGAGATAAAAAATACATGGCCCGATTCCAAGACGGCCATCGTTCATCGGGTTGGTCGTTTGGACATTACGGATATTGCAGTCATTATCGCTGTATCCACTCCGCATAGAGCAGATTCCTACGAAGCTAGTCGTTATGCAATCGAGCGTATTAAGGAAATCGTACCGATCTGGAAAAAAGAGCACTGGGAAAACGGTGAGAAGTGGATTGGTGATCAGAAGGAGAATAAAGCAGGTATACCATCCAAGGAGGCGATGAAATGAACAAAATCCTTTTCTTTGCAGAGCTCCGTGAAAAGATGGGCGAGGATAGCATCGAGTTAAATATGAGTGGGAAAAAAGTTGAAGAGATCAAGGAGATTATTCAAAAAGTTTATTCCCTTTCTAACGTAGAGCATTCAATGGTTGCTGTGAATGAGGAGTTTGCAAAAAATGAAACAGAAGTGAAAGACGGAGACACAATTGCCTTTATTCCTCCAGTAAGCGGGGGATAATAAAAGTCAGCCAAAACGGCTGACTTTTTCTAAACTCAATCGTTGCAATTTCTTAATTTCCTTCAACCAACTACGTCTTTTGCTCTTGAAGTCTAAGTTTCGAGGCTTTTGTGTAAATGATGATGGATGGGAAAACGACTCGCTTACCGTGGGCATGTGGTGAGCCTCCTCAGACTTCGTCTTCCGGGGTCTCATCTAGCCTGTTCATCCCACAGAGCGCAGCCCGAGGAAGCTCGCCAGTTCCCCCGCAGGAAAGCGAATCCTTTCCCAACGCCCCTAACTTCCTCTAACAACTTGAAATCTAGTCCTCCAGATAGCTGATATTAATCGAATAAACAGTAATAAGAAACACACCTGCAATGAAAAAGGAAGCTAGTCAATTTTATGCGACTAGCTTCCTTAAGGAATATTATATGGTCAGTGAGTTATCTTTACAATAAGACAACCAATAGTACTAATCCACCTACGATGAAACAATAGTAAGCAAAGTATTTAAGCTTTCCTTTTTCCATAATGTTCATAAACCATCTTAAAGAAAAGTAGGAGGCTACCACAGATCCAAGAAATGCGATCGTGTATCCTGCCCAAATCCCAGCAGAATCCGCGCTGGCAACTAATTCTTCTAGCGACAAGAGCATCGTTCCCAAGCTGACTGGAATGTACAGTAAAAAAGAAAATCGCAGCGCCGTTTCACGCTTCATTCCTAGGAACATGGCAGCTACAATGGTTGCTCCTGAGCGGCTAATGCCAGGAATAAGCGCAACAGCCTGGCCTAAACCAACAATCATTGCATCCTTCCAGTTGAGCTGACCTTCCCCTTTTCTACCTTGCAAGTTTCGAATCAGCCACAAGGCAATACCCGTGATAATGAGAGTAATACCCACGGTCTGAGTTGTAGATAATCCTTCAATCGCATCGCCAAGCAATATGCCTAACAAACCTGCAGGAATGGTACCGATGATCAAGTAGACAATGAAGTCAAATTCATCCTTCTGACGCTCATCCTTTGAAATTATATAACCAATACCGTTCTTCGTTAATCGTAGTAAGTCGTCTCGATAAACGATTAATACGGCGACTAAAGAGCCGAAATTCACAAGTACTTCGAATTGTAAACCATCAAATTCCATTCCGATGATATCTTGTAAGATAACTAAGTGACCACTTGACGAAATAGGAATAGGTTCTGTGAACCCCTGGAAAATTCCAAGAAATAAGTATTTGATAAGTATCCATATTTCTTCCATGTATGTTTGTCCTCCTAATTGGCAGAAAGTGAAAATGCATGACCTTACTATATCGCTAGTTGATTTTTATGTGCAATAAGTCAAGTTATTCATTCGTAAATGATCCATGTATGTAATAGGACTTGTTTAAACCAACGAAAAAACGCTGCCATCTTCTGATAGCAACGCTTCAGGAATTTACTATTTAAGCCTCTTCTTCCTTTATGACACCTTCTCCAAGTACTACGGCAGCTATTGTGAAAAGCACCGTCAAAATAATAACTTGGAGGAAATCAAAGTGGCCTCCGGACATATTACTGATGACATATACAGCCATAGCACTTAATAAAAAGGCCCAAATCATAGTCCAAATGATCCGCATCACTACTCACCTCATTTTACACATTCTGTTTCTATCTTATCAGAACTCTTTATAAAAAGAAATATGAAATCGCTTTTAGGAACATCATTCTATAGGACAGCGAATAAAATGAGAAAGATGAGGAAGGAGGGAAGGATGGATGATGATCACCGTATCCCCATGCTTTCATTGGATTGGATATCATATCAGTACAGGCCTTCTTCAAGAGGGCTTTGAAGTTGTCGGTATCGATCGTATGGATGATCTTCTTTGTGATCATTTATATATGTACGTAGGGCGGAATAGTAATTTTCAGCATTTTTATAATCATATTGATAAAGAGAAACATCTACAGACGGGGCCGGAGGAGTGGAAAGTGAATATAGAAGACGGCCTTCTTATTATTAAGCAAGGGGCAGAAGAATCACTGACAAAGAGAATAGAGATGCCTGAACTATATGGAGAATGGATGGACCTTACCGCGTTGAACATCCACAATTCAGATGATTTATGTCAATGGGTTTTTAAGAACGATGCTGTGTACATTTCAGATTTTGTGAAAAAAGTATGTCATTTTTTTGTTATTGGAAAAGGCCATGACTTTCAAGTGGAGCAAGAAAAGTCAGAGGACGAAGTAAGAAGAAATGTAGATTCCGTATGGAAAAGCCACGCATTAAGTCTTTCTTTGGGGCTTATGTAAATAAACACATTTACTTTCAGTGTTAAAGCAAGGTAGAATAAGGGAGGATACAAGTAGTGCGATATTAGGAGTGCTTAACGTGAGAACACTATACGTCTTATTCCTCTCTCTACTATTGCTTCTAACTGGATGCAATCAAATATCAGGGAACGGGCAAGCCAATCGAGTAGGAATGCTTGTCGAAACGACCATTCACGATCAAGCCTGGGGCCAGCAGGGATATAAAGGCTTACAATCCATTCAGGACGAGTATGGAGTGGATATTTACTTTAAAGAAGGAATTAAAAGTTATTCCCAAACTATTCAAGCTGTCGATCATTTAGTCAATAAAGGCGTCAATATTATATTCGGTCACAGCAACATTTATGGGAAACATTTTCAACAACTTCATAAACAATATCCAGATGTTCAGTTCATTTATTTTAATGGTCAGTTTACTGCAGAAAATGTGACGAGTTTGAATTTCAGTGCCAATGCGATGGGATTCTTCGCAGGTATGGTTGCAGGGAAAATGACAGAAGCAGATCTGATCGGTATCATTGCTTCTTTTGAATGGCAGCCAGAAGTAGAAGGTTTTTATGAGGGTGTCATGTATCAAAATCCTGAAGCAGATGTCCATATCGCTTATACCAACAGCTGGGAAAACACGGATAAAGCACGGATGCTGTATGAACAGATGGAAGAAGAAGGGGCTGATGTCTTTTATCCTGCAGGAGACATTTTTAATGTTCCTGTGATCAATGAAGTTCAAAAGGATGGACATTATGCAATCGGGTATGTATCTGATCAATCCTCTGTGGCAGAAAATACGGTGTTGACGAGCACTGTCCAAAAGGTTGATGTGGTTTACAATCTGGCCATGGATCGATATGTAGAAGGAGAACTTCCTGGTAAGCCGCTAACGTTTGACTTTCAGGACGGGGCCATTAAACTGGGAGAATACAGCCCCGAAATCCCTGAATCTTTCCAAAAGCAGATGGATGATTTGATCGAACAGTATATGAAAACTGGAAAGCTTCCCAACGAATAGACTTTGTGCTTTATCGCAAAGTCTATTTTATTTTTTAAATTTATCTATCATTGGTTTTACGATCGGAGAAATGGATTTCCAAGTTTTCGAAGCTTCGGTAATTAAGTCGGACCAATCAACGCTTGCAGGCTCCTGTTCTTGTTTTCCTTTATTCTCATTTGAAAAGTTATTGAAAAACTGTTCAAAAGGCGGACGATTTCTTTTAGCCATGAGTGCACCTCCTTCATGTATCGTATGAGCTGAAAAGGCTGGTCTTGTGGGCAGTGCTCCCCTTTTAGTAACATAGGGGGAGACTTGCAGAAAACCTTAATATGAATTAAAATTAGTACCAAGTCATAAGAATTGATATTAGATATTACCTTTAAGGGGATGAATATATGAACGCAGGATTCCTAGGCGTAGGGCACTACGCTCCAGAAAAAGTTCTAACCAATAAAGATTTAGAGAAAATGGTAGACACTAGTGATGAATGGATTCGTACACGTACTGGCATTGAGGAGCGGAGAATCGCTTCAGATGAGATGGATACGTCAGATATGGCATACGAAGCAGCCAAAAATGCACTTGATGATGCAAACATGAAGGCTGAAGATCTGGATATGATCCTTGTCGCAACTGTAACTCCTGATACACCGTTCCCATCTGTAGCTACAATGCTGCAGCATCGATTAGGTGCGCGGAAGGTAGCAGCAATGGATTTGAGTGCAGCTTGTGCAGGTTTTATGTACGGGGTGATCACAGCTGAACAATTCATCAAGACCAATGCTTATAAAAATGTTCTTGTGGTCGGCGTCGAGAAGCTATCTAAAATTACCGATTGGAGTGACCGGAATACATGCGTACTTTTCGGTGATGGAGCAGGTGCGGCAGTCATTGGTCCTGTCAGTGATGATAAAGGGATCCTATCATCCGAATTAGGGTCTGATGGAAGCGGCGGTCCATATCTTTATCAAGATGATACGCTGTTCATGAACGGACGTGAAGTGTTTAAGTTTGCAGTTAGACAAATGCCTGAGTCTTCTGTAAATGTCGTTAAGAAAATTGGGTTGAGTGAACAGGATGTCGACTACCTTGTTCCTCATCAGGCAAACATAAGAATTATGGAAGCAGCAAGACAACGCCTTGGCATTCCTGAAGAGAAAATGTCAACACAGGTGAAGCGTTACGGAAATACATCTTCTGCATCCATTCCAATCGCTTTGTCAGAAGACGTAAAGGCAGGTAAAATAAAAGATAACGATCTAGTAGTTCTTGTCGGATTCGGCGGCGGGCTCACATGGGGTGCCGTTGCGCTTCGATGGGGCAAGTAACCAAGGAGGTTTGGAATAATGGATAAACGACGTGTCGTAATTACGGGAATGGGAGCCGTAACTCCTGTCGGTAATTCAGTAGAAGAAATGTGGAAAAATATTAAGAACGGTCAATCTGGAATTGGCGAAATTACCAAAGTGAATAAAGATGACTATCCAGTAAGCGTAGCAGCTGAATTGAAGGATTTTGACGCATCGAAGTACGTAGATCGTAAAGATGCACGACGCATGGACCCATTTGTACAATACGCTATGGTTGCTTCCCACATGGCGGTTGAAGATGCAGGTCTGGAAATTAATGAGGATAATGCAGACCGCACAGGGGTGTGGATCGGCTCTGGAATTGGCGGAATGGGTACGTATGAGTCCCAGTTTGAAACTTTCCAGAAAAAAGGCTATCGCCGTGTAAGTCCATTCTTCATTCCGATGATGATTCCAGATATGGCTGCTGGACAAGTTTCTATTTCTCTCGGGGCAAAAGCGATCAATTCCTGTACCGTGACAGCTTGCTCTTCTGGAGCAAACTCAATCGGGGATGCTTTCAAGGTTATCCAGCGTGGGGATGCCGACATCATGATTGCTGGTGGTACAGAAGCTCCGATGAATAAAATGTCCTTCGCAGGATTCGCAGCCGCTCGTGCACTATCCCTGAATGAAGATCCGAATACTGCAAGCCGGCCATTCGATAAAAATCGTGACGGATTTGTCATGGGAGAAGGTGCTGGAATCCTGATTCTTGAAACGTTGGAGTCTGCTAAAAAACGTGGAGCTAAAATTTATGGTGAGCTAACAGGATATGGCTCTACTGGAGATGCTTATCACATTACTTCTCCAGCACCAGAAGGAGATGGCGCTGCACGTGCAATGAAACAAGCTATTGAGGATGCAAACCTTGAGCCAAGTGCCATTGACTACTTGAACGCTCATGGTACTTCAACGGAGCTTAATGACAAATTCGAAACGCACGCTGCGAAAACGGTGTTCCAGGAGCATGCTGAGAAGCTTGCTATATCCTCAACAAAATCTATGACTGGCCACCTGCTTGGAGCAGCTGGAGCTGTAGAGGCTGTAATTTCCCTGAAAGCCATCAATGAAGGGATCTTGCCTCCGACGATAAATTACGAAACACCAGACCCTGATTGTGATTTGGATTATGTTCCAAATGAAGCGCGCAAACAGGAAGTGAACGCCGTAATGAGTAACTCTCTAGGTTTTGGCGGCCACAATGCGTCACTTATTTTCCAAAAATACACGGATTAATGAATAGAAAACCCGATGTCTTCTTTATAGACATCGGGTTTTATTTATGAGCTTTCTTCTTCCTCAAAGTAATCTTGTAGAGTTTTTTTTGTTTTCTCCTCATCATGAGCTAGTACAAGACCAATTGGGTATTCTTTACGCTCGTTCCACACATTATCATCTGTAGGAATTCGAAGCGTCTCTACTTCTTCAACCGGATTTAGCAAGTATTCCTTACCCAGCTTAAGGATTTTTCCACTTCCCATATTAGTATCGATATAAGGTTGTAGCGTACCAATCAATCTAGGAGCTTTCAATACCCCTTTTATAGAGATAATCTCTTCTTTTAAAAGATTAATCACTTCTTGTTGCCGTTCCACTCGTCCATAGTCACCTTGGCTGTCACTGCGGTATCGGACGTATCCTAACAATTCCTCACCATTCAAGTTCTGGGTGCCTGCTTCTAAATCAATGTGGGTAGCGCCGCCTTGTGATTTATAATACATATCTTTTTCAACATCTACTTCTAATCCTTCAGGAGTAACTGTGTCCACAACTTGAGTAAATCCTTCGAAATCCACGATTGAATAATATTCAAGCTCAATACCGAAATTCTCAGAAATGGTCTGCCTTAACAATTCGGGTCCGCCAATGGCAAAAGCTGCATTAATTTTGTTGTATCCATGATCAGGGATATTCACATAGGTGTCTCGCATGAGAGAAGCAATTTTTGTTGTACCGGCTTTTGTATCGTACTGGGCGATCATAATCGTATCTGTTCGGGGGATCTCATTATCCCTTTGATCAATTCCCAGAAGAAGCACATTTATTTTATGATCTTTATTATCGACGCCATTAAAAGAATCTTTATATTTGCTTTTTGTTTCCTCTAGTGAATTGTTTTCTTCTGCTTCCGCACTGGAACTCCCGAGTGCTTGCTGCTTTCCGGATATATATTCAAATCCTGAATACCCCAAAGTAAGTAGTATGGCGAGGGCAAAAAGGCCGAGAGTAAGCTTGAGCTTTCTCTTTTTTTGATGCTTTTTCCGCAGACGGCGTGAATTCGACAATGCGATCATCCTTTCATAGTCTATCTCTCTGATCATTAATTTATCGTTAATTGGTATGTAAGTAAAGAGGTAGAACAATTGGAATCTCACGCATGATAGAAGGTTGTCCCTCATAAGATAGCAGTAGGAGGACAGGCCGGAGGGGTGGTCAATGTTGTATTGGATGTTGTTTTTAACAGGATTTGGACTTGCAGTAGCTGGCGGGACTGTCACAATTACGTATTTGAATCTCGTTCCTGCAGGCTTGAGCTGGTGGGAGTTTTTCATTCTGATTCAGTCCAGAGTAGAGTGTTATTTGTTTCCTCTTGGAATATTACTCATCTCAGTCGCTCTTTTTTTCATGAAAGATTAGTTTAGTAAATAATGGTTCTAAAGAATAAAAAAGCCAGTATTGGTCATAATGTAACCTAAAGAGATCAGTGAATGAAAGTGAGGGGCCAAGATGTTATACATGCATGATCTATGGGTGAACTGGTTTGAAGGAGAAGAGAACGGGTATAACGTTTGCAGATTTCATGAATGGCGTAAAGAAGATGGGATAGAGTTGATTGATCAGATTCCGCTGTTGTTCATTACGGATGAACTCTTTGATTTTATCGAGAATGATCTTCAAGACTTACCTATGTCGCTATTACAGGACATCCATCGGAAAACGTATTTGAAGAAAAACCAAGAAAGACACACGGTTGATTATGCCGCGGTCGTCACGAACGGAAAAGATGTCATTGTGTTTGATACATTAGGGTACACCTTGCCTGTTAAAAAGAGTCGGTTGATTCCACGCCAAGAACGTCTAGTTTTTGAAATGGTGCAAGGTAAACATCCAGAAAGCTATATAATAGAAGAAAGCATTTCAAAAGAGCATCATATCCTTTCATTAGATCCGGGTAAAATGTCAGGTTTAACGAGAAGAGAGCGTCAACTAAAACAGCTTTTAATGATGGCATTGGATCAACTGAAAAATTCTGATCACCCAGAAGAGATCAGGTATTGGTTAACAGAATGGGATCCTTGTCAATATTCGCATATTAAACAGTTATCCAACGAAGAAGCCTGGGATCGCTTGTATGAAGGAACTTGCAAAGGGTGGAGCTCGCTGCATGAGGAACTTTGTGGGAAAATCATTAAAGGTCAGCCTTTCTTTGAAACCATTTGGCAAGGTGAAAATCAGCATAAATCACATCATTTAAATAGCCAGAATTGAGGATTTGATATCCCAATTCTGGCTTTTGTTTGTTTCTAGATTATTTCTTTTTCTTCACACGGCCCAACCCCATGGCTTTTTTGGCTTTTCGAAGCATTTTATTCGCTTCGTAGGAAGCTTGTTCAGCACCTTTATCCAGAGTATCGTCCAACTCTTCTGAATTGATTAGTTCATGATACCTTTCCTGAATTGGTTTCAGCGTTTCAATAACAGCTTCTGCCACATCCTGTTTAAACTCTCCATAGCCTTTTCCTTCATATTTAATCTCTAAATCTTCAATAGAAACACCTGCGCAAATGGAATAGATCGTCAGAAGATTGGCGACTCCTGGTTTATTTTCTTTATCATATTTCACAATCCCGTCAGAATCTGTAACCGCGCTTTTCACTTTCTTCATGATCTTCTTCTCATCATCCAACATAGAAATGAAAGCTTTCTGATTGGAATCGGATTTACTCATTTTTTTCGTTGGTTCTTGAAGAGACATGATCCTTGCTCCAACTTTAGGGATGCTTACTTCAGGAACAGTAAAAATGTCATTGAATTTGTTGTTAAAACGCTGAGCTAAATTACGAGTCAGCTCTAAATGCTGCTTTTGATCTTCCCCTACAGGGACAATATCCGTTTTATATAAAAGAATATCGGAAGCCATTAATGGAGGATAAGTAAGTAATCCAGAGGAAACTCCTTCTTTTCCTCCAGCAGATTTATCTTTAAATTGAGTCATCCGTTCTAGTTCACCAATATAGCTGACACATTGTAACATCCAACCTAGCTGTGTATGTGCTGGAACTTCCGACTGAATGAACAGCGTGGATTTGTTCGGATCTATTCCAGAAGCTAAGTATAACGCAGCTAGTGACTTAATATTTTCTCTCAGTTTCAGTCGATCTTGAGGCATTGTAATCGCATGTTCGTCTACAATGCAGAAGTAACATTTCTGTTCATCCTGTAAGTCAACAAAATGCTTCATAGCCCCCAAATAATTCCCCAATGTCAATGTGCCACTAGGTTGAATCCCTGAAAAAATCGTCTTCATTTCCTTCACCTCATTATATTATTTTTTCTTTAGTCCTTGTTGAGATAAGCGTATTCAGGACCATTATTGACTGGTGATTAGCAATAAAGGCATAAAAAAATCACTCATCACTTCCACAATTGGAAGGGACGAATGATACCGCGGTGCCACCCTAATTACTTTTCCTTTGGAAAAGTCAGCTTATGATCGTTAACGCCGATTTACGTCATTTGAAGCTCAGAAGCCCCATTTCCTCTTAATGGTCTTGACTGTTCTCACCGACCACAGTCTCTCTGAAAAGATATCATTAAGAGTACTTTCTCTTCTTCAACGCTTGTATCTTATCGAATTAGGAAATTATTATAAACTAAATTATTTATGCTGACAAGTACATTACATATTGTAATAAACAGCAAGTAAAGCAAGTAAACCGATCATTAACATAGCGCCATGGAATAGAAAGAAAGATAACCAGCTTTTCTCAATCGTCTGAGAAGGCAGAGGCTTCTGCTTCCAATCATCCAAATAATCTTTTTGTTTGGCCATCTTATTAGAGAATCTTCTAAAGCTGTATGTTATGGCATCGAAGAATCCGCCTCGAATGACCCAAAGAAGAATGCCGACAAATAAATAGAAATAAGCGATATAGAACAACTGGTTAATGTAATGAAATAGATCATAAACAGGCGCTAGTACAGTGAAAAGCAGGGTCACGATCATTACATTAAACAAAAGTACTATCCATTTATTTCGCAATAGACTCAAAAAGAATCACACCTTCCATCAAAACTATTAAATATTATAGCATGATTTTTGTTTTGAAGGAATTGTAAACGAGATTAATAAACAGAAAATTCTATGTTATTAAAAACTTGAATGATTTATGCAAATACTTTAACGTATAAACGCGATAAAACAAGTTTATGACAAAAACATCGCTATTTTTTATGCATATAGGTTTATAATTAATTGTTTCTAGACAAAAATATTGTAAAATAAACTAGGTAAAAAGTCTTGTTTTGTGTCACAGAAACGTAATAATGATGGGGATTCTAAGAAATATAAGAAAAAAATTAATGCAAAATAGTTAGAAAACTTGTATAATTCGATATGTGGACAAATTTCCACATTAAATTTTTGAAAATTTTTAGGGGAGGTCATTTTCTACATGAAAAAGACAAATTGGTTATTGCTAGTACTCGCACTAGTACTTAGCATGTTCCTAGCGGCTTGTTCCGGCGGCGGAGGAGAGAACACAGGCTCCGAAGGCGGAGAAGGCGAAGGCGAAGGAAACACTGAAGAAGCTGCTGGCGACAGCGAGCAAGTACTTAATATTACGGACTCCGCAGAGATTCCAACAATGGATGCATCTCTAGCGACTGACGCAGTTGCATTCCAATTCCTTGGTTCCACTATGGACGGGCTTTATCGTCTTGGTGAGGATGCTAAACCTGAACCAGGGATCGCAAAAGATCACGAGGTAAGTGAAGATGCTCTTACATGGACTTTCAATCTTCGTGAAGATGCAACATGGACAAACGGTGATCCTGTCACAGCAAACGATTTCGTTTACGCTTGGCAGCGTGCTGTAAACCCTGATACTGGATCTGAATATGGTCCATACATGATGGGTGGCGTTATTAAAAACGCAGAAGCTATCGCCAATGGTGAAGCACCAGTTGAAGACCTTGGTGTTAAAGCAGTAGACGATTACACGCTTGAAGTAACTCTAGAGAAACCAATTCCTTACTTCGAGTCTCTTACAACATTTGGTACTTTCCTTCCATTGAACAAAAAGTTTGTTGAGGAACAAGGCGATCAATACGCACTTGAAGCCGATACACTTACTTTCAATGGACCATTCAAGATGACTGAGTGGAACCACGGTGAAGGCTGGACACTAGAGAAAAACGAAGATTACTGGGATGCTGAGAACGTAAAACTTGAAAAGATCAATGTAAAAGTTGTAAAAGATACAGCTACAGCTGTTAACTTGTATGAAACTGGCGAAATTGATCGTGCTGGTCTTTCAGCTGAATTTGTAGACCAATACCGTTCTTCTGAAGAATTCATCGTTGAAGAAGAGCCTGTTTTGTTCTACTTGAAGCTTAACCAAGAAGCAAATGACGTTCTTGCTAACGTAAACGCTCGTAAAGCAATGCAAATGGTAATTGACCGTCAAAGCATGGTTGACGTTATCTTGAATAACGGTTCCCTTCCATCTGTCGGTGATATTCCTAAGAACTTTGTTAAACACCCTGAGTCTGGCGAAGACTTCCGTGAAATCAACGGAGACCTGGTTGAATATAACGTAGAGAAAGCTCAAGAGCTTTGGTCTACAGCTAAAGAAGAGCTAGGTCAAGATACAATTGAACTGAACTACCTTGGTGGAGACAGTGAAGTTGCTAAAAACCTTGATGCTTACATTAAAGACCAACTTGAGCAACTGGAAGGTCTTACTGTAAATGTACAATCTGTACCTTTCAAAGAGCGTCTTGATCGTGACACAAGCATGGACTATGAAATCCAAAACGCTGGATGGGGTCCTGACTATATCGATCCAAATACGTTCTTGAACATGTGGGTTACAGATGGCGGAAACAACAAGACTGGTTACGCTAATGAAGACTACGACGCTATGATTGAGAAAGCTAACAATGAGCTAGCTCAAAAACCAGTCGAGCGTTTTGAAACTTTCCTTGAAGCAGAGAAGAAATTGATCCAAGAAGATGCAGTCCTAGTACCTCTTTACCAACGTGCATCTGCTAAACTTGTGAAGCCTTATGTTAAAGGTGTAATCACTAACCCAATGGGACCTGACTACACTTACAAACATGCTTATATCGAAGGTAAATAATAAGTAGTTCCTAACCACATATAGGCTAGCTAATAGGGGGAGAGAGTATATGTCCAAGTTGGCGTATGCTCTCTTTTTCCCTGTAAACAAAGTTTTCTAATTATAGACAAATTTCTGTCAATTCCATAATATAGAGATATAGGGTTTAACTTAACAGGAGGTGTTGATATGACACGTTATATACTTCAACGTTTGGTCTACATGGTTATAACGATGTTTTTGATCGCTACATTTACGTTCTTCTTAATGAAGTTCCTACCAGGTACTCCCCTAAGTGCTGCAGATAAATTATCTGAAGAACAACAAGCGGTCGTTTTAGAAAAGTACGGATTGGATGACCCGGTCCCTGTTCAGTATTTCAATTATATGGTGAATCTTACACAGGGTGACTTAGGAATTTCGTTCCAATTCGACAACAGAGAAGTAACAACAATAATCATGGAGCGTATTGGTCCGTCCATGACACTAGGTGTACAAGCTATGGTCATCGGTACAATTCTCGGCATGCTGCTCGGTCTTGTATCTGCAATCTATCACAACGGTTTTCTTGATTATGGTTCTACATTTATTGCAGTTGTAGGAAAATCTATTCCTTCCTTCGTATTTGCTGGAATTCTTCAGTATTATATTGGTGTAAAGTTAGGCTGGTTCCCAGTTGCATTATGGGGAACGTGGGCACATACCGTACTACCAACAGTTGCGTTGGCCATCTTCCCGATTGCAATTGCAGCCCGCTTTATGAGAACCGAAATGCTTGAAGTATTAGGATCTGACTATATTACGACAGCACGGGCAAAAGGTGTGAATAAATTCGGTGTTGTATTTAAACACGGTGTAAGAAACGCTTTGATTCCATTAATCACAGTGCTTGGCCCGTTAGCTATCGGTTTGATGACAGGTACACTTGTTATTGAAAACATTTTTGCCGTTCCAGGAATTGGTGAACAGTTCGTAAAAGCGATTAACACAAATGACTTTCCGATCATTATGGGTACAACGTTACTAATCGCATTCCTTTTCATCTTAATTATCCTGGTCATTGACCTTCTTTACGGAGTCATTGATCCAAGAATTCGACTAGCAGAAGGAGAGTAGTAACATATGGATAATCATCACAAACCGTCGAAAGACTTATTTGTACCTGTAGACAGGAAAGAGAATGATAGTGAAAAGATTAATCGTCCAAGTCTGTCATTCTGGCAGGATTCCTTTATCCGCCTTCGTAAGAATGTTGGGGCGATGATCGGGTTAGGGACGTTAGTTCTTCTAATCATTATGGCTATATTTGGACCGTATATGAATCAATACGGTGAGTTTGAGCAAGATTTATCCCGCGCTAAAATGCCTCCTAAAGTTGAAGGATTAGGGTGGCTCGGAATGGATGGTACGCTTTCTGATACGGCGACCGCCGACTCGTTAGAGCAGGCTGAATCAAAAGCAATGATGCGTTTTAACAATCAGGAAGACTTCATAAAGCTTGAGACATTGAACGATGGCTCAAACGGAGAACTCGCAGAAGTTAGAGCGACTTATGATGTGTATGCAGCAAAAGATATGAATGATCAATCATTCTGGTTTGGTACTGACGGTCTTGGCCGTGACTTATGGACACGTACTTGGAAAGGAACACGAATTTCCTTGTACATTGCTTTCTTGGCAGCTACGATTGATATGATTATTGGTGTAGCCTATGGTGGAATTTCCGCATATTATGGTGGACGTGTCGATAACTACATGCAACGTATCATTGAGATTTTAATGGGAATTCCGAACCTTGTCGTGGTTATTCTCTTTATTCTCATTTTGGATCCAGGGATACTCTCGATTACGATAGCGCTGACGATAACCGGCTGGATATCGATGGCCCGGATCGTCAGGGGACAGGTACTGAAATTGAAAAATCAGGAATTTGTTCTTGCATCACAAACACTCGGTGCGCCTGATAACCGAATTCTAAGAAAACACTTAGTTCCGAACGTATTGGGACTAATCATTATTAATACGATGTTTACGATTCCAAGTGCCATATTCTTTGAAGCGTTCTTAAGCTTTATCGGGTTAGGACTTCCAACACCGATCGCCTCATTAGGTACACTGATTGAGGATGGGTTTAAATCGCTGCAAATCTATCCACACATTTTATTATTCCCGGCAATTGTAATCTCGCTAATCATGATTGCCTTTAATGTCTTAGCTGATGGTCTTCGAGATGCATTCGATCCGAAGATGCGTGAATAGGAGGTAGGTGTACAAAATGGAAAAATTACTAGACGTAAAAAACTTACATGTTTCCTTTGACACCTACGGCGGTGAAGTAAAAGCTGTACGTGGGGTCAATTTCGACTTGAAAAAAGGTGAGACGCTTGCCATTGTTGGAGAGTCCGGTTCTGGTAAGTCCGTAACAACCAAAGCACTAATGCATTTGATTCCGAAACCGCCAGGTCGGATCAAAGAAGGTGAAATCCTATTTGAAGGTAGAGATTTGGCCAAACTGAGTGAGAAAGAAATGCAGAAAATCCGCGGTAAAGATATGGCAATGATCTTCCAGGATCCAATGACTTCTCTTAACCCTACGATGAAGGTTGGAAACCAGATTATGGAAGGGTTGATCAAGCACCAAAAAATGAACAGATCTCAAGCGCGTAAACGTGTTGTGGAACTCCTTGAACTAGTTGGAATTCCTGATCCTGAATCACGTTTAAAACAGTATCCTCACCAATTCTCAGGTGGTATGAGACAGCGTGTTGTCGTAGCCATTGCACTTGCTTGTAATCCTAAACTGTTGATTGCAGATGAGCCGACAACAGCATTGGATGTAACGATCCAAGCACAAATTTTAGAATTGATGAAGGATATTCAGAAGAAGACAGATTCCGCAACGATCTTCATTACGCACGACCTTGGTGTCGTAGCTAACGTAGCTGACAGAGTTGCTGTAATGTACGCAGGGAAAATCGTTGAAATCGGTACGGTCGATGATATTTTCTATAATCCCAAACACCCATACACATGGGGGCTTTTAGGTTCCATGCCATCACTAGACAGTGATGATGAAGAGCTTTACGCCATCCCAGGCTCTCCGCCCGATCTTTTAGACCCTCCTAAAGGGGATGCGTTTGCGGCTCGTAATGAGTATGCGATGCAAATTGATTTGGAGCAGGAGCCGCCAATGTTCAAGGTTTCTGACACTCATTACGCAGCGACCTGGTTGCTGCACGAAAACGCACCTAAGATTGAGCCGCCGGCATCCGTCAAAAAACGAATGGAAGGTATGGCTACAACCAGTTCGGAAGGTGATCGCGCATGAGTAGAGAAAAATTATTAGAAATAAAAAACTTAAAGCAACATTTTAAGACCGGCCGCCACAGTGTTGTAAAAGCTGTGGATGGACTGAACTTCGACATTTATAAAGGTGAGACGTTCGGGTTAGTAGGAGAGTCTGGTTGTGGTAAATCAACTACTGGCCGTACGATCATCCGCCTTTATAATGCGACAGACGGGGAAGTAACCTTTAATGGGGAGAATGTTCACGGCAAAAAGGACCGTGAGCAATTAAGAAAATTCAACCGTGAAATGCAAATGATCTTCCAGGATCCTTATGCATCCTTAAACCCTCGTATGAAAGTTGAAGATATTATCGCTGAGGGCATGGATATTCACGGACTTGCAAAAAACGATAAAGAGCGTAAAGCAAAAGTGCATGAACTGTTAGAAACAGTAGGTTTGAACAAAGAGCACGCAAACCGTTACCCTCACGAATTTAGTGGCGGTCAGCGTCAGAGAATCGGAATAGCACGTGCCTTAGCTGTAGACCCAAGCTTCATCATCGCCGATGAGCCGATCTCAGCACTAGACGTTTCGATTCAAGCACAGGTTGTAAACTTGTTGAAGAAGCTGCAAAAGGAAAAGAACCTTACCTACTTGTTTATCGCCCACGATTTGTCTATGGTCAAATATATTAGTGATCGTATTGGTGTTATGTACTTTGGTAAGATGGTAGAGCTGGCGGATGCGGATGATCTTTATAATCACCCAATCCACCCTTATACGCAGTCACTTCTATCTGCGATTCCATTGCCGGATCCAGACTACGAACGTTCTCGTGAGCGTTTTACCTATGATCCGAACAATCACGATACGAGTGAAGAGCCTGAATTCCGCGAAGTTCGCCCAGGACACTGGGTACTTTGCACAACGAAAGAATTTGAGCATTATAAGAAAGAACACGGTGCGGTTAAACAATAAGTTAGGTTAGATAGGGAAAGACCTTGCATGCTTAGCAGGGTCTTTCTTTTTTCTTGTTTGATAGAGGAATCTCCAATACTAGCCTCCTTATCCAGAAGACTTAAATTCGAGATATTCTCGGGGCCGATGTGTAATAAGCGTAAGGTTGGCTGGAAAACAACTCGCTTTCCTGCGGGGGAACTGGCGAGCCGCCTCGCTCGCTGCGCTCTCTGTGGTGTCTCGCCTAAGTCCTTCTCCCGCGGGAGTCTCGCCGTTTTCCATCCAACCCATCTATAGTGTAATGAACGGCCCCATTTAACAAGAGTAAGGAAGCTCTGACTTCCAAAATTACAGATAGGTTTTCGGTAACAATAACGTTTCCGTTCCTCCCAGCAGCGGTAAGGAGGTCCGAGAAATCGCGAGACTCCTGTGGGATGAACATGATAGGTTAGACCCCGGAGAGCTTTAGCTCGAGGAGGCTCAGCACATGCCCACGGAAAGCGAGTGATTTCTCGGACCTCCAAATTCTACTTTGGGCAACGGAAAGCTCACAGTACCCCGAAATCGAGTATTCAACTATTCTGCTATATTGTTGAAGAATGCAGCTTTTTTCCAATGAGTGATTAGTATCTTCACTAATGGATAATAGGTAATTAGTAGTATTATCATGAGAATAGGGAAAAATTGAAAAATAAACCTGTTCCTAGAAAGTCTCGTCTTATATAATAAAAAGGAAAATATATAATAGGAAAGTAGGATGTAAATGGGGAAAAGACAACTTTGTGTTTTGATTTTCTCTAGCATGCTCCTTTTGACCTTACCTTTAGGAACGGTGAGCGCAGAAGAAGGAGAAAGTGCAAAAGAAATTCAATTGTTGACGAAGAAGCCAGTGGAGTTAACGGCGCTAAAGGTCCCGGATCCGGCGGCGAGATTTGTTTATGATTCAGGTCTCGATTTTGAATATCCCGACGCTGTCAGAGGCATTTATGTGACAGGTCCATCAGCCGGCGGTAAAAAAATGAGTGAGCTGACAGAACTAGTCGACTCTACTGATTTAAATGCTATGGTTATTGATATTAAGGAGGACCATGGAAACCTGACCTTCGAACCAGAAGACGATAAATATGCAGATATTGCTGAATCGTACATAGATGATCCAAGAGAAATGCTGAAAGAACTAGAGAAAAAGGGAATATATCCTATAGCGCGTGTAGTTGTGTTCAAAGATTCTCTACTCGCTAAAGAACGCCCGGACCTGTCTTATACTCAGAACGGTAAGGTATGGGTCAATGGACGGGGAGAAGCTTTCGTGAATCCTTTTATGAAGGAAGTATGGGATTACAATCTAGAGATTGCTAAAATGGCTTCGGAAATGGGCTTTCAGGAGATCCAGTTTGATTATGTAAGGTTCCCTGAAGGGTTTGGAAATCGTGACGATGTCCTTGAATACAATCAAGGAGATTATGCAAACCTTGAAATGGAGGAAGTACAAAAGCGTGTTAAAGCAGTCACGGATTTTGTAGCTTATGCGAAAGAAGGCCTGAGCAATTATGATGTGGATGTATCAGTAGATATCTTCGGTTACTCTGCTACAATCCCTGAGGCTCCGAATATCGGTCAGAATTTCTCTAAGATCTCTAGCAACGTCGATGTTATTTCTTCAATGATATACCCAAGTCACTGGGGACCATACTTTGGTATTTCAAAACCTGATGCAGAACCTTACCGTTTGGTTAGTGAATATGCAAAAGTTGAAAACGAGGTTCTAAGTAAATTGGAGAATAAGCCGACATCTAGACCATGGATTCAGGACTTT
Organism: Halobacillus mangrovi; assembly: GCF_002097535.1. Classification (GTDB taxonomy): domain Bacteria; phylum Bacillota; class Bacilli; order Bacillales; family Halobacillaceae; genus Halobacillus; species Halobacillus mangrovi_A. The sequence goes on along the minus strand of NZ_CP020772.1, from coordinate 2,961,519 downwards.
GAAGCGCCATGGTTGTATTCAGGACCAACGAAGCAATACGGAAAAGCTGAAGTGGAAACTCAAATAAAAGCTCTTAAAGAAAATGGAATCGATGAATACTTGATTTGGAATGCTGGAAATAATTATACACCAAACGTCGATTACACACCGACGAATTAAAACAGCAGGAGTGGCGTTATATAGCCATTCCTTGTTTATTTTTATCCTAAATAGGGAACTGTACCTAATGGGAACTTTCGGTCAATTTAACAATGCACGGAAAGTCAGGTATAATTAATAATGACTAATGATAAGGGAGTAGATCAATGAATTGGTATGAAAAGCTGAACGAATATTTTCCGGTAGAGGAAATGAAATCAAAGGAGCATATGGAAGCGTTACTAAAGGAAAAAAGTGACCTTTATTACAAAGATGAAGGCGAAAATCATGTTCTGATGTATGCAGAATTTGATACTTTTATTTTTATTGATTATGTATACGTTTCCACTAATGCTCGGGGTCAAGGACTTGGCCATAAACTCATCGAGAAAATGAAAGCAAAAGGGAAGCCGATCATTCTTGAAGTAGAGCCTGTCGACTATGATGAAACGGATACAGAAAAGCGTCTACGTTTTTATCAACGTGAAGGCTTCAAGCATGCGCAATCGATCGGTTATACAAGACGTTCGTTAGCGACAAACGAAGTCAATCAAATGGAAATTCTATATTGGTCTCCTGAAGATTCTTCTGAAGAAGAAATATATGATAAGATGAAACAGATGTACACCCAAATTCACACGTATAAAGATGAAGAGTTCTACGGGAAATCATACCAGCCTGTCGATGAAGTACTTTCTATCGATGATGAGCGTGAATCTGAAAACATTCTTAATGAATTGGATAAAACGAAAAACGTTTAAAGTAACACCCACCTGTTTACGGGTGGGTATTTTCAATGAATTCATTTAGTTGAAAATGCATCACAGAATAAAAAAATAAAAAAAGAGGTTTAAACGAGATTAAAATGTGGAATAGTGTACTGCATTAGGTGAAAAACAATTACATTGTCCGATTTTATTAAAGAAATATAGATATTACTTGACAAGTGTGATATAGTAGAATCAAGGTTAAATTATATTGATTTTAAAGTAATAAGGAATCAAAATTTTACCATAATATATTGAGGAGTGAAGTTTCTGTATGGTAACACTTTATACCTCACCTAGTTGTACATCATGCCGTAAAGCGAAAGCGTGGCTCGAAGAGCACGATATCGCATACACAGAGAGAAATATTTTCTCTGAGCCGCTAACTTTAGACGAAATCAAGGAAATATTGCGAATGACTGAAGATGGAACGGAAGAGATTATTTCAACTCGTTCTAAAGTATTCCAAAAGTTAAAAGTTGATTTTGATCAACTTCCAATGCAGGAGCTTTTTGATCTCATACAAGAAAATCCTGGACTATTGCGTCGTCCGATCATCATTGATGACAAACGATTGCAAGTTGGATACAACGAAGATGAAATCCGTCGCTTCTTGCCTAGAAGCGTACGAACGTTCCAACTGAAAGAAGCGCAACGCTTAGTCAATTAATACAAAAAGCTGTGGCCGGATCCGGCCACAGCTTTTTTTTAGGTTATTCAGGCTGCTGCGTCTTCTCTTTTCTTATTAACGAAATAACCGGTACTAATCGTTGCAACAACGCCGAGAATTGGAAGCCAATCCTTAATCATTGGATATTCATAAAGAACATGAAGAACATAGCTGTCTTCTAGCACCATTTCAGCTGCTGTATAAGCGAGAATACCTGCTCCGAAATAAATGAGCATTGGAAAACGGTCCATCAGCATCAGGATAAAACGGCTTCCCCAGACAATAATAGGAACAGACACCAACAATCCCATAATAACTAAAGCGATGTTGTTATGTGAAGCACCAGCGATAGCAAGCACATTATCAAAACCCATGACGATATCTGCAAAAACGATGGTTTTGACTGCTGCCATTAGGCTGTCGCCTGCGTTGATCTGTTGGTTGTCATCTTCATCCGTCAGCAGCTTCAGTGCTATGTAAAAAAGAAGCAATCCTCCGATTAATTGAAGAAAGGGTATTTGGAGAAGATAAAGAGCGACGGTGGTTAACAAAATTCTTGCTGCAATAGCTAAACCTGTCCCTAAAAAAATGGCCTTGTTTCTTTGTTCAGGCGGAAGATTGCGACTGGCTAATGCAATGACCACGGCATTATCTCCGCCTAAAATGATATCAATACTAATGATGATGAGTATGGGTTCGAGCATGTCCAAATTCATTAAGAAATCCTCCTACTATGTAGTGACAAACATTGAAGAATAGGCTAAAATAGGAACCCAACCTATAAAAAGATATGCCGAGATAAACGAAAGCATTCACGAGAATAGGGTCATATGCTGAATTAAAGCAATTTGTTTTCCATTTGGCTTTCACTGTCATACAATAGAAGTACATCAACCCTTAAACAAAACATCAAGATGGTTGAAGCTTTGACCTAACGGGTAAGGTTCTTATAAGCGAACTTAAAAGGGTGAGTGTTCCCTTCCCCCTTAAAACATGTTATGAAGGGAGAGAGACGTATGGAAATAGAACGTATCAATGAAAACACTGTTAAGTTTTATGTGTCCTACCAGGACGTTGAACAACGCGGTTTCGACAGAGAAGAAATCTGGTATAACCGTGAACGAAGTGAACAGCTTTTCTGGGAAATGATGGATGAAGTCAATGACCAGGAAAATTTCCAGGCCGATGGTCCGCTTTGGATCCAAGTTCAGGCTATGGACAAAGGCTTAGAAGTCATCGTAACGAAGGCTCAAGTTTCCCAAGACGGGCAAAAGCTGGAACTACCTAATGATGATGGTAAAGCGATTGATGTACCGGTCGATGAAAAACTGGAATCTTTGCTAGATGATAAATTTAATCAGTCTCAAACGGATGATAACGACCACGATGACGAAGAGGATTTGAATGATTATTCCGAAGAACCACTTACTTTTACACTCAAGTTCAATGAGTTTGAAGATGTCATTCAATTGAGTCACTATTTGTCTCTGGATGAATCCCTTGATTTGCGTTTATTCCATTTTGAAGATAAGTACTATTTATATATTCAGTTCACTGATGAAAATATGAGTGATGACGAACAAGAAAATATTTTAAGTCAGCTGATGGAATTTGGAATTGAGTCATCCATCACCGTTCATCGACTTGAAGAATATGGGAAAGTGATTTTCTCTGAACATGCTTTACAATCGGTGAAAGAATATTTTCCAGTTGATTAATCATTCTACAAGCACACCTCCTGTGTGCTTATTTTTTTGTTTTAGGAGGAAAATAATGGTTCATGTCGAATAGTGTAAAAGAAGGAGGTGGTGGATTGTATTATGCCGTCAATCATCATGGGGAGTTGACATCTTTGTATCAACTGACAATGGATGAACTCCGCCAAATCAAATCCGACACTTTTCACTGTCCGAATTGTCATGAAAGGTTGCTGATTAGGGCTGGACCTAAGGTGGCTCCTCATTTTGCCCATTTTCCGAAGAGTAACTGCGTTCTATATAAAGGAGAATCAGTCGCTCATGAGGCAGGAAAATGGGACCTATACCACTGGATGAAAAGGCAGTCCTACAACGTAGAATTAGAAGTTTATGTAAAAGAAATTCAACAGCGGCCGGATATTCTCCTCACTTTTAGAGAGAAAAAAATTGCACTTGAGTATCAGTGCTCTGCTATTTCTATAAAAGAGATCACTAAGCGTAACCAAGCCTATCTTAAGGAAGGAATTTTTCCTTTATGGATTTTGGGTATCAACCATCTAAAACAGCAAAGTCACCGTAATTTTCTTTTGAATGACTTTTTACGGTCTTTCCTTTATTATTTCAATGATCATTTTCACTTATATTTTTATGACCCTGATCGAAAACAAATGATCGTGCTTTCAAATCTTCATTACACAGGGAAACCATTTGTTTATGGAATAGTTAATGATTATCCACTCCCATCCTTTAAATTTCCTCAATTATTTAACTCCAAAAAATCTTCTTTAAAGTATCCTCTGACCCATTCATGGGAAAAGCTATTATATAATTACCGAACTCGATACAAGGCAAAAGTTAGTTCTCTTGAATATCAATTTAGACAATATGTTTACCTAAACGGACATCACTTTTCACTCATTCCATCGGTCTGTTATTTACCGGTTCCTGGCCAGCTTTCTCTTAATATGAAGCCCTATATTTGGCAGACCCGTCTGCTCATGGACCATTTTATGAAAAAGTCTGTTGGTGAAATTGGTCAATTTCCGTCCATCTTTACTCCACCGACAATCAACCAGTATCAAGTAGATGTAACTATGCAATATGTAAATTTATTAGATGGCTTGGGAGTGCTTAAAAAGATTAATCAAAACCAATGGGTAAAGAAAAAAGATATAATTTTTCATCAAAATATGAAGAATGCCCTCGAAGATGACAAAAATTTGATAAATCAGTTAAAAAAATTTACAAAGAATTCATAATTTAGCAGGGTTTGTTCCCTAAGTCGAGAACTTTCTTAGGGGAACGATTAAATAAAGGAGGATGTTTATGGCTTCTACTAAAGAATTACCAAAAAGAGATGAAGTTCCAGTTGAAAAAACGTGGAATCTTGAAGAAATATTCGCTACAGATGAAGAATGGTATAAAGAACTTGAGAATATTAAACAGCTTTTGCCTGAGCTTGACCAATATCGAGGGACGCTTGATGAGTCAGGTGAAAATCTTTACAACCTGTTAGCCTTTCAAGATAAGCTTTCTAATAAAATCGGTTTGCTTTATACCTATGCCCATATGAGAAATGATCAGGATACAACAAATTCTCATTATCAGGAGATGAACGCGAAGGCAGAAAGCCTATATACGAAAATTGCTTCATCGATGAGCTTTATTGTGCCTGAGATCCTAAGTCTTCCTGAAGAGAAAATTAAGCAATTCATAAAGGATTATGAGCCTCTTAAGGAATATTCTCATACGCTGGATGAAATCAGCCGCCAGCGCCCGCATGTACTTAGTGAAAAAGAAGAAAAGCTTCTCGCAGGTTTTTCTGAAATTGGGTCGAATCCTTCACAAACTTTTGGAGCACTGAATAATGCGGACCTTACATTCCCTTCAATTAAAAATGAAGAAGGGGAAGAAGTGGATCTGACTCACGGCAGGTACGTAGGTTTTCTAAAATCATCTGATCGAGAAGTAAGGAAAGCTGCATTTGAAGCCATGTATGATACTTTCGGATCCTTCAAAAATACATTTGCTTCAACACTAAGCGGCCATGTTAAAAAGAACAATTTTAACGCCACTGTCAGAAATTACGATCGGGCACGTCAAGCCAAGCTTAACAATAACAATATCCCGGAAACAGTGTATGACAATTTAATTGAAGCCGTCAATGAACGCCTTCCGTTGCTGCACCGCTATATAGAGCTTCGTAAAGAGACACTTGGTTTGGACGAAGTTCATATGTATGACATTTACACACCTCTTGTAAAAGACGCTGAAATGGAAATTTCGTACGAAGAAGCAAAAGAACAGGTATTAAAAGGTTTAGAACCTTTAGGTGAAGAGTACGTCAATATCGTTAAAGAAGGCTTTGAAAACCGTTGGATCGATGTCGTGGAGAATAAAGGAAAACGAAGCGGTGCTTATTCTTCCGGTCATTATGGAACAAATCCATATATCCTTATGAACTGGCAGGATAACGTAAATAACTTATTTACGCTTGCTCACGAGCTTGGTCACTCCTTGCATAGCTATTACACGCATAAAAATCAGCCTTACCGGTACGGAAACTATTCGATCTTCGTGGCCGAAGTGGCTTCCACGTGTAATGAAGCATTGCTCAATGACTATATGCTAAAAAATACGAAGAGTGAAAAAGAAAAGTTATACTTGCTGAACAACTTTTTGGAAGGCTTCAGAGGAACAGTCTTCCGCCAGACTATGTTTGCGGAATTTGAACATGAGATTCACATCCAGGCTCAAAATGGAGAAGCTTTGACCGCGGATAAGCTGACGGAAATTTACTATGACTTGAACAAGAAATACTTTGGTGACAATATAGTCGTCGATGAAAAAATCGGGCTGGAATGGGCACGGATTCCACACTTCTATATGGGATACTATGTTTATCAGTACTCGACAGGATATGCGGCAGCAACAGCTCTTGCTGATCAGATTCTTTCAGAAGGTGAGGCAGCCGTTGATCGCTACAAGAGTTTCCTTAAAGCAGGAAGCAGTGATTATCCGATAGAGGTCTTGAAGCGTGCTGGAGTCGATATGACTTCAAAAGACCCAATCCTCTCAGCTCTCGATGTTTTTGAAGAAAAACTTAATGAAATGGAAGCACTCCTGAAATAATTGAAAACCCACGTGATTTTTTATCACGTGGGTTCATTATTTATGAAATCCGCGAAAAGTCTTTCGGTGGGAAAAGGAAGCGATGGTCAAGTATATCGTAAAGAAGAGGAGTGGAGAGGTAATATATAACGGGTATAGGCGCATCAAGGCAAATAAATGGAAAAAGCAAAGTACGATAAGAGTGAGGATACATAGCAACAAGATTAGACGCTTCATGTGGACATTCCCCCTTTATACATGAGTATGTTGAAGGGGAAGAGCTGATACATGGGAAATAGCCACTAATGAAACAGTAAAAAAATAAGCCCCCACTAATGGAGGCTAATCTGTTCAGCCGAGATACTCCCAAAAAGCTCCGTGCTTTACTGGAATCTCTCTTACTTTTTGTTTTAGGACGAGCTTTTTCATCTCTTTTTTTGCTTGCTGCTCGCTCCAGTCATATACCACCGCGATTTCCTTATTAGCTACAAAGCGAAAATGCTGAAGAAAATCCTCAAGTTCTGGTTTAATCGCTGGTTTGGGATCTTTCTGAAGCATTTCCTTCAACACTTTCACATATACGTCGTAAGAGTAAAGCCCCGTAATTTTTAGGCCAGCATCTTCCTCAGATTCATTAAAAAGCACAATGGTCGGAGTAGAGTCGACTTCCATTTCTTTTGTTAGCTTCAAATCACACTGTAAGGCTTTTTTTGCAGCTTCTGAATGAAGGTCCTTTTTAAATTCCTCTACATCCAGGCGGCTCTTACCTGCGCATTCGATCAATACTTCTTCATCTGAAATGTTCTGTTTTTCAAGAAAAACATATTCTTGAACCTTGCGTAAAAATCTCATGCCAGCCTTCTTCCCCTGCAATTCAGCTGCTTTCACAGCAAGAGCGGTTGAAAAAGGGGAGGAAACTGGATTTTCCAGCCATACGTCTCCATCACAGCACATCCCTGTCTGGCACCCAGTTTTATCCCAAGCCTGCTTTAAATTCTCGGGTTTTACTTTCTTATTTTGATTCCAGGAAGCTAATTGACCACCAATAATCGGGCGGAGAGTAAAAAAGCGACCATATTCGATGGTGAGTTTTTTTAGAAATGGTTCGAGTGACCAACATTCAGGACAGAGCGGATCGATAAAGACGTAAATTTCAATCGGGCGTTTCAGAAGATTAAAAAAGCCGCTTGCTGTTCCTTGAGTATCTTTATGGCTGCTCAGGCTCTTCCAACTCACATCGATTCTCCTTTCTCGTCCTCTGGTGTATTCATCATGTGGTTGGCCGTCATCGTTAATCGTTCAAACATGGCTGAACGGAACGGCTCTTCAATCTGTGCTTCATTCATTGCTCCAGACATGCAAGATAGCCAAGCGTCACGTCTTGAGGGTGTGATTTTGAATGGCAAATGTCTTGCACGCAGCATCGGGTGACCATGTTCTTCGATATAGAGAGGCGGACCTCCAAAAAATTGTGTGAGAAATTGTTTTTGTTTACGAATCGTCTCTGTTAAATCATCGGGAAAGATCGGAATTAAATCCGGATGTTGACTTACACGTTTATAGAAAGCTTCTACAAGCTCATCGATTTTTTCTTTACCGAGTTCTTCATAGATTGATCCAGGTCGTTGTTGCATAAAATCCCTTCCTGTCTGTTTATCCATTTTAGCAATGGCTTATCATTACGGCAACTATTCTGATTTCAGCTTGGCTTTGTAAAAGCGTCTGATCTTATTATCTGTCTCTCGCTTAGGAATATCGCATGCCGACAAAATTTCTTCAAAAACTTCTTCACCTTGCTGTTTGGAAGGAGCTTCGACTTCAAGTTCAAAGTCTTCTTCGTCGTAATATAAACTGTGGTCAATAACTACCGTTGTTTCTTTAAATTCTAATTCTTTACGGCGAGTGGTTAAAGAGCCGAGGTACGTAAGTTCATCTACGGAAATATCAAGCTCACGAAGCTGCTTTTTTGTATGAGGCTTTTCAACCATTTTGTTTTGTATCCATAAGTTTGCTTCCTCTTCCGTAAGGGAATCATGAGTTTCAAGAAGACCTTCTTCGTGAGGCTGTTTTAACGTGAGCATCCATTGGTCATTTTTCTTTCTAATACGTAAAGCAGCACCCTGTTCACGGAGCTTAAAATCATCTGATTCAAAATAATAATTGGTTTGTTCTATAAGTTCAACTGATTTGAATGGTAAATACTGATAGACTTGTTCGTATTCTTCCAAAGTTAATAAATTCTTGAATTCAATTTCGATTTCTTGGGACATGCGAGAACCTCCTTTTGTTATTTCAGATGTCTCTTGTATTTATGATACAATGAACCTAAGAGAAAACGCACATATTTACTATATAGATTGGATACATAAAGGTGGGCGCTACATGAATTGGGATATATTTATAGCTCCTTATGCGCAAGTCGTAGAAGAATTGAAAGTAAAATTAAAAGGGATGCGGCGCCAGTTCGAATATGAAATGGAACAGTCCCCGATTGAATTTGTGACGGGCCGGGTAAAACCGAAATCCAGTATTATTGAGAAAGCACGCCGCAAAGCGATCAATCCTGAAAACATTGAGAAAGAGTTACAAGATATTGCAGGTGTTAGAGTCGTATGTCAGTTTGTTGATGACATTTATGCCGTCGTTGATATGCTGAAAAACCGCCACGATTTCGATATTGTGGAAGAGAAAGACTATATCACTCGTAAAAAAGACAGCGGTTACCGTTCTTACCACGTAATTATCAATTATCCAGTAGAAACTATTCATGGGGAGAAGATCGTTCTTGCAGAAATACAAATCAGAACGCTTGCCATGAATTTCTGGGCAACGAATGAGCATTCGTTAAATTATAAATATGCGGGCAAAATACCAACTGAAGTCAAATCAAGGCTAAAACGGGCAGCGGAGGCCGCTTTCCAATTGGATGAAGAAATGTCGAAAATTAAAAGTGAAATTCAAGAGGCTCAGAAGGTGTTCCTGCGTAAAGAAGATAAAAAGAAGGAGCCTAAAAAAGGATAGAGGAGTTGAAAGGCCTGATGAAGTTCTCGATCTTATCTAAAGGAGATCAAAAATCTAACGAAATCCGTACAAAAATCAAAAACTACCTGACAGAATTCAACCTAGAGTACAATGAAGATGAGCCTGATCTCGCTATCTCAGTGGGAGGAGACGGAACTCTGCTTGAGGCTTTTCATACGTATGTCCACAGGCTAGATGAAACGGCTTTTATCGGGATTCATACTGGCCATTTAGGTTTCTATGCAGACTGGATGCCGGATGAATTGGAAAAGCTGATCATAGAAATTGCCAAAACGCCTTTTCAGGTTGTTGAATATCCACTTCTTGAAGTAACCATTCGTCCGAAAAGTGGAGGAGAAGAGGATCGGTATTTAGCTTTGAACGAATGTGCAATCAAAACGTCTGAAGGTTCTGTTGTGCTTGATATTGAAATTAAAGGAGATCATTTTGAAACGTTCCGGGGAGACGGACTTTGTATTTCTACTCCTTCTGGCAGTACAGCCTATAATAAAGCACTTGGAGGAGCGATTTTGCATCCATCGATTGAAGCGATTCAAATTGCTGAGATGGCTTCAATCAATAACCGCGTCTTCCGGACAATCGGTTCTCCACTCATTTTACCAAGCCATCATACATGTCTCTTGAAACCCTTGAATGAACGCAGTTTCCTCTTCACCATCGATCATATTACGCGTACGTATAAAGACGTAAAGTCGATTCAGTGCAGAGTGGCCCGTGAGAAGGTACGATTCGCTCGTTTCCGTCCATTTCCTTTTTGGAAAAGGGTTCACGATTCCTTCGTATCGGATGAGCATAACGGGTGAAGCCGTTAGTTAAAACGTGGCTTGTCCCGGAAGAGTGGGATGGCTATTCTGTAAAAGCTTTTTTATTCGAATACGGACGATTTTCAAGACAAATCTTCAAGCGAGTGAAGGAAGCAGGCAAGGTGCTAGTCAATGAAGCTTCTTCAGAGTTATGGAAGCCGCTTCATACGGGTGATGAGGTGACCGTTTGCTTTCCTGAGGAGGATCGAGGGGAGCGGATTTTCCCAGAAGAAGGTCCGCTTTCCATTGTGTATGAGGATGAAGATTTGCTTGTACTTGATAAGCCTGCAGGAGTAGCTGTCATTCCTTCCATTGATCGTTCTCAGACTTCGATAGCGAATCGGCTGCTTTACTACTATGACAAGCAGGGCATCTCTTCGACGATCCATATCGTAACAAGGCTGGACAGGGACACATCAGGACTCATGGTTGTTGCTAAACATGCATACAGCCATATGCTCCTGACAAAGGAACAAAAACAAATCGAGCGCAGATACAAAGCCATTGTTCATGGAGTCGTCCTACAAGACCAAGGAGTGATTGATGAACCGATTGCTCGAATGGCAGGCTCTATCATAAGAAGAACGATTTCAGCAGAAGGAAAGACCTCTCAAACCATTTATCATACAGAGGAAAGGTATAAGCATTTTACTCTTGTTGAGCTTGAGCTTCTGACAGGCAGGACTCATCAAATCCGTGTTCATATGGCTCATCTCGGGCATCCACTAGCAGGTGATGCACTGTATGATGGGGAAGAAATGGCGTTTTTACAGGGGCAAGCGCTGCACTGTCATCAAGTAAAGTTTCTCCATCCTTGGACGAAGGAGAGAATGAGTTTCGCTTCAGCAATACCGAAGACTTGGGAAAATTTCAAAGAATAGAAGGTCGGGTTATAGGTCCGATCTTTTTTATGATTAAAATGGAAAATTATGCTAGTATGAAGGCTGGAAGCAAGAGAAAAGTCTTCTATAGGAGTGTGCGAGTTGTGTACACGATGATCGTCATTACAGGGTTAGTTCTGATCGGAGTTTTCTTATATTTTTTTCGTAAGTCACTTTTTAATGATCCAAGCACTGTTAACATTTGGGTTCTATCATTTGTGTTCCTACCATTAATTATAATCGGCCTATTTGTTGCGGTGTTCTTCTAAGCTGTTTTAAGTTTCGAACTAACCACGAGCCATAAAAAAAGATCAGGAAAATCCCTGATCTTTTTTAATATCTAAATTTCTCTTCTACATATGGCATGGAGGAAGGCACCTGAACAATTTCCTCTTCAGGCAGGCGAAAAGCCGTTAAGTGGCCACCAAATACACACCCCGTATCAATGTTCACCGTTTTGTTGACGAAACGGGGCTCTTTTGTTGGGGTGTGCCCATATACAATCCAGCGGTCTCCTGTATAATGCTGGGCCCAATCGCGACGAACAGGCCGGCCGTCTGGCAACTTCTCTCCTGTAATGTCTCCATATAAGACAAATGTTTTGATGCGTTTGTTTTTGTTTCCAATATCTTCTCCTTTTATACCAGCATGGGCGACGACAGCATTGACCTCAGGGATGACATGATAGAGAGGTGACTCTTCAACCAGTTTTAAAAATTGCTCTTTTACTTCTTCTTGTTCTTTCCCTGAGAGGTCACGGTATTCAGCAGTGGTCGTTTCTAATCCGTGAGTCTCTTGAACAGGGTTACTTTTGAAAAAACGGTACAGCTTATCGCAGTGATTACCTGGCACATATAAGGCTGAATTTTCTTCAATTACGAGCCGGTACACGAGTCGGATGCATGCGATGGAGGCTGGGCCACGGTCGGCTAAGTCTCCGACAAACACGGGGGTGCGTCCATCGGGATGAATGGGTAAGCCATTTTTCCAGTCGTATCCCATCTTGATAAACAACGCTTCCAGCTCTGGAAGACAGCCGTGGATGTCGCCGATAATGTCAACTTTCATTCTGATTTCCTCCTATAAAAAAAGGTGGGAAGACTGTTTCAAGCTTCCCCACCTTTTGTTTCCTTTATTCAAACATGTACGTTTTGGTTCGCGATTTTACATTTAAGACGATGCCGATCGCAAACATATAAGCGAGTGTCGAACTTCCTCCATAACTTATAAAAGGAAGCGGCAGTCCAGTAATCGGAAGGAGCTGGATCGACATTCCGATGTTTTGGAAAAACTGAAACGCAATCATAGCGACGATTCCGACGATTAAGTAACTTCCAAAGGCGTCATTACTTTCGAAAGCGATCTGGATCATACGGTAGAGCAATAAGAAAAACAGAGTCACGACAATACTGGATCCGACGAACCCGAATTGTTCGGAAATTGCCGTGAAAATCATATCGGTATGGCGCTCAGGAACGGTCACTTCGAAGTTACCTGGACCTTTTCCTGTCAACTGACCAGAACCGATGGCTGTAATCGACTTAAGCAATTGCAATCCTGCACTTTGTTCATATTTTTCAGGCTGCAGCCATCCATAAAAACGGGAATCCACGTGAGCAAACACGGATTCCTCTAAGAATGTTGTCACTTGAGAAAAATTAAGGACAAACATTAATGCGACTACACCGACCATAAGAAAAATGGAAGATATGATAGAAAGTAGAATTCTCCATTGAATACCTGAGACAAGAATCATGAATGCAGTAATCGAGCCTAATACTAAGAAAGTTCCTAAGTCTGGCTGTACGGCGATTAAACCCATAGGGACAAACGCAAGCCCTATTAATTTAAGTAATAATAGAAGATCTGATTTGATCGTTCTAACTCTATTCTTTTCATTATGTCTGACAATTACATGAGCTAATGTAATAACTAGAAAAACTTTCATGAATTCAGAAGGTTGAATAGTACCAATCCCCGGAAATTTGAACCAACTGACGGCTCCGCCTGATGCATGGACAATGCCGGGAGGGATATTCAAGAAAATCATAAGCAGCATAAGAACCCCAAATCCGTAAAGTCCCCAGACAATCTGGTTGAGGCGGTCATAGTCAACAATCATGACAATCGCTGCTCCAATCGAACCGAGTACGTACCAGACAATTTGCTTCATGTAAGCTCCCTGGTCGATGACTCCTAAGTATGGATTTACAGTATATAAGGTATAGCAACTGATAATGCCAAAAGCAATAACGACGAAAATAACGGTAAAATCAATCGGTGAGGATTGTTGATAATCATTCATGTTTGTTCCCTTTCTATCGAGCAATCTGTTAAACTTCGGGTATAATTGTAAGTGTACATGATTATAGGGATAATTTTAAGCAAAGTGTTAGGATTTATTTAAAAAGAAAATACATTCGTTGACAAACCCTATATGGACAATTAAGATTAAACGGTCAAAGACGATAAGGACGTCGAGGAGGGTTGCTTATGGAACATTTAGATGACCAGGAGCGCCAAGAGGTTTGGAGCAATATTGAGGATGCATTGTTAAATGATCATATCGATCAATTTCGTGCAGAATTTTTAGAACTCCACCCTTATGATCAAGCGAGAATCTTTGAAGGATTAGAAGTAGATGTCCGTATGCAAATCTACACTTACCTGTCTCCAGAAGAAGTCGCTGATGTTATGGAACATATTGATTACGAGGACATCGAGCCATTTTTCTCCGAGATGGATCCTCGTTTTGCCGCTCAAGTATTTGCGGAGATGTCGACAGACGATGCTGTCGATATTTTTAACGAATTAGACAAAGACAAAGTAGCAAGCTTTTTGACGATAATGGATAATGAAGCAGCTCAAGAAATAAAAGATTTGCTTCATTATGAAGAAAAAACAGCCGGATCAATTATGACGACGGAGTTCGTTGTGGTAAAAGCGAACATGACGATTAAACAGGCGATGGTCCATTTACGTACGGAAGCCCCGGATGCTGAGACCATCTACTACACGTATGTGATTGATGAGGATAAACGGTTGGTCGGCGTCATATCCTTAAGAGATCTGATTATTTCTGAAGAGGACTGGATGATCTCTGATGTCATGAATGAACGTGTTGTCTCCGTATCTGTTGGAGAAGATCAGGAGGAAGTTGCCCGAATGGTTAGGGACTATGACTTTCTCGCTTTGCCGGTTGTCGATTTTCAGAACCACTTGCTCGGAATCATTACGGTTGATGATATTATGGATGTCATGGAAGAAGAAGCAAGCGATGACTATTCCAAGTTAGCCGCGGTTTCCGATGTTGATAGTCCTGATGAAAATGCGTTCGCTTCAGCAAAAAAACGACTTCCATGGCTTGTCATCCTTCTTTTTTTAGGAAGTTTAACTGCAAGTCTTATCGGAAGATTTGAAGAAACATTGGATAAAGTAGCTATTTTAGCTGTGTTTATTCCATTGATTGCCGGTATGGCAGGGAACACAGGTACACAGGCTCTTGCCGTCGCTGTCCGCGGAATTGCTACTGGTGAAATTGATAAACAAGGAAAATGGAAGATGATGTTCAGGGAGGCAGGTACTGGCCTTATTACAGGTGTGTCCTGCGGATTGTTAATTACATTGATCGTTTATTTCTGGCAAGGGAACTTCTTTTTAGGGCTCCTTGTTGGTGTCTCAATCCTATTGACTTTGATTGTGGCCACCCTGGCTGGATCTCTCGTTCCGCTTATTATGCATCGGTTCAATATAGACCCTGCCGTTGCTTCCGGTCCGTTCATCACCACGATTAATGACATCATTTCCATCTTGATTTACTTTGGGATGGCGACCGCTTTTATGAACTTATTGATTTAACGGAAGGAGGGCGAGTATGGAACATGGTGCTTCAGTAACATCACTAGTTATTGTCATTCTTGCAGCATTTATTACTCCCATCATTTTGCATCGATTTAAATTGAATATGATTCCAGTCGTGGTCGCAGAGATCATAGTTGGGTTGATTATAGGACAAAGCGGGTTCGATTTAGTTGAACAAGGAAGCTGGCTTGAAATTCTCTCAACATTAGGGTTCATTTTCCTGATGTTTTTGAGTGGACTTGAGATCGACTTCTCCATATTTGCCCGTAGAAAAAAGAAAGCCAAACCTGAAAATAAAGGAACTGGAGCACCTAATCCAGTATTTGTCGCCCTGATTGTATTTATCGGTATTTTTGCTCTGTCACTTGGACTATCTTACTTATTTGTCCTGGCAGGGTTTATCGATAACGCCTTCTTGATGACGTTAATTATTTCGACGGTTTCCCTCGGTGTCGTTGTGCCGACGCTGAAGGATGCCCAGATGATGAAAACGACAATCGGGCAGACGATTCTTTTGATAGCCGTTATTGCCGATTTAGCTACAATGATTCTACTGGCCATCTTCGTTTCTTTGTACGGAGAAAGTCACGGAAACACTTGGCTATTGCTGCTCTTATTTGCCGTCGGAGTTTTGCTGTACTTCGTAGGAAAGCAGTTCCGTCATCAGTCGTTTATTGAAACGATGGCGAAAGGAACGATCCAAATCGATACGAGGGCTGTCTTCACCTTGATTATATTGCTTGTGGCTCTTTCTGAAACGGTTGGAGCTGAGAATATACTGGGTGCTTTCTTAGCCGGAACACTTGTATCATTGCTGTCCCCCAACCAGGAGATGGTTAAGAAACTCGACAGCTTTGGATACGGTTTCCTTATTCCGATTTTCTTCGTAATGGTCGGGGTAGAAATTGATATTTGGAGCTTGTTTACGGACAGCCGCGTCGTCATTTTAATACCTCTATTATTCATAGCACTTCTTGTTTCAAAAATTGTGCCTGCTCTTATTTTGAAAAAGTGGTACGATACCAGAACTGTGCTTAGTACTGGTTTTATTTTGACTTCGACTCTTTCACTAGTTATCGCAGCAGCGACCATTGGAGAAAGAGAAGGGATGATCGATGCCCAAATGGAGGGAGCGCTTATTTTAGTCGCTGTCCTTACTTGTCTTGTTGCGCCGATCGTCTTTAAGAAAATCTATGGACGGTTTGAAGATGAGGATCACAAAGTGGTTGTCTCATTTATCGGATCAAACCGTATGACACTGCCTGTTGTTCGAGAGTTAGACATTAATGCCTATGAAACTCATTTGTATCACACAAAAGTAGATAAAATTGATGACAAAATCAGCCGTTCTTGCTTTGATATTAAAGAAGTGGATGGGTATGAGGTTGAATCGATGAAAGAGTACGGTGTATTTGATGTCGATCTTGTTGTTGCTTCAACGGGTGATGAGCAAAAGAATGCAGAAGTCGCCCGGTACGCGAAGGAGCAAGGAGTCGAGAGAGTGATCGCCCGGATTGAATCTCCAGAGCTTGCATCAGAAATGAGAGACTTGAATATCAGCGTCTTCTCTGTATTCTTATCCTCAAAAGCTCTGTTGAAAGCGATGATCGAAGCGCCAAACGTCGTTGATATTTTAACGAATCAAGAAACGGCGTTGTATCAGATCAATATGAACAACTCGGAATACAATGGCATGTATTTAAGGGAATTCCCATTCACAGGAGATGTGATTATGGTCCGAATTTTCCGTGGGAAGGATTCCATCGTCCCTCATGGAGATACGGAACTGAAGATGGGAGACCGGCTTATCGTCACCGGCTCGCATGAATATGTGGATGAATTAAAGATGGAACTAGAATTTTGCGAGTGGTGTTAGTCACAAAGAAAGTGTAAGGATACTTATAGATCCTTACACTTTTTGCTTTACTCTTCAAATCTCGCCTCCAGTTTCGAGACATTTGTGTGAGTGATGGTGGATGGGAAAACGACTCGCTTTCCGTGGGCATGCGGTGAGCCTTCTCAAACTTGGTTTTCCGGGGTCTCATCTAGCATGTTCATCCCACAGGAGTCTCGCCGTTTTCCCATCCACCATACGATAAAATGATTCTAAGTAGGTGGATTTCGAGAACCTCATAGGGCAAGGGTCATTTGGGAATGGGGAGACTCCCGTGGGAGAAGGAAATAGGAGAGATCCCACAGGGCGCAGCCCGAGGAAGCTCGCCAGTTCCCCCACAGGAAAGCGATCCCTTCCCCAATGACCCTAAATTCACACAAAATCTCGAGATCACGTCTTCAAGAAGCGTTTACTTATAAAGTTAGCGATCTTTAAATGCTTTGAACAACAAAGTTCTTTATTTAACAATCCCCGCTTACTTGCTTAACGAACAGGGTAAACGTAAGTGAAGTCGTTAATCATTAATAGCAATCAGGTTGCGGGTGGTACCTTATCTATTATAAAATAGGAGCAGGTACTAATAACAAATCCTAAATGTTGAAATTACCTCAAGGAGGATATGGAATGAATTTTTCTTTAGAAGGACGCACGTATGTGGTCATGGGAGTGGCCAATAAACGAAGTATTGCCTGGGGCATAGCTCGATCCCTTCATGAAGCTGGAGCGCGATTGATATTCACCGTTGCTTCTGAGCGCTTTGCTAAATCTGTCAAAGACCTTGCTGAAACGCTTGAAGGTGGGGAAGAGTCACTCGTTTATGAATGTGATGTCACCAATGACGAAGCCATCATCCAGACGTTTGAGAAAATTCAAGAGGACGTAGGCACCATTCACGGTCTGGCTCACTGCATCGCTTTTGCCAACCGTGACGAGTTGAAAGATGAGTTCTTGAATACAAGTCGAGATGGCTTTCTGACAGCACATAACATCAGTTCTTATTCCCTGACTGCAGTCGCACGAGCTGCGAAGCCATTGATGACTGATGGTGGAAGCATCTTGACCCTTACTTACCTTGGCGGCGAGCAAGTAGTGAAAAACTACAACGTTATGGGAGTAGCAAAAGCAAGCCTTGATGCAAGCATGAAATACTTGGCGAACGATCTAGGGAAACATAACATTCGTGTTAATGCGATCTCCGCTGGGCCAATTCGTACGCTTTCTGCAAAAGGAGTCGGTGATTTCAATCAGATTCTCTCTGTCATTGAAGAACGTTCTCCATTGCGCAGACCAGTGACACAAGAAGAGGTCGGTGACACGGCTTATTACTTGATGAGTGACCTTTCAAGAGGTGTTACAGGCGAGATTATTCACGTCGATTCTGGTTTCAACATTGTTTCTTACTAATAGAGATAAAGCCCTTTTCTGTTAAAGTCAGAAAGGGCTTTTTTTAATTTCTATTCCGCTCATGACCATGGTTTAAATACCGGCTTTGTCTTCTTATCTTCGAGTTTTTATATCTCCGTAGCGGCTTACTGCGAAAAGCAAGATAATTAAACCTATAATTAAAAGTAATCCTAATTTATGAGTAACGGTATCATTTACCGTGAGCATACTTCCATTTCCTTTTTTTGGGGAAATAATCAAAGGGAGGG
This sequence comes from Halobacillus mangrovi, assembly GCF_002097535.1. GTDB lineage: Bacteria > Bacillota > Bacilli > Bacillales > Halobacillaceae > Halobacillus > Halobacillus mangrovi_A. The sequence goes on along the minus strand of NZ_CP020772.1, from coordinate 2,943,003 downwards.
AGGCGCAGACTAATCTTAAAACCGCTCCCCAGAACATTTTCCAATCCATGAGTCCTTACTTCACGATCATTTCCTTCATTAAACTAATAATGGTTACGTTCAAGGTTCTAAATGTACAATCCGAACGTTTTTTATCAAAAGGAGGGGGAGTTTTATTTTAGAGGATATATAGAAGCTTATCTATGATATAAGACTTCTATCGTAAAATTTCAATATTATAAGTGTTGGAAGGGATTATTAGAATTTACTAATAAAAAAGCAATTATACAGTGTTTTCTAGAGGGCTATAAAAGAAAAATAATTATAGGTGTTGAAAATAACACTCCAGTTGGTACGCTTATATCGGATTGATTAAACTGACCCTGAAGGAGGTTCTTTTGGATGAAAAATAAAGTATTGTTAACTTCTGCTGTAACAGGAGCAGGAGATACGTTAGAAAAAAACCCACACGTCCCTGTTACACCCAAGGAAATCGCGGAATCCGCCATTGAATCGGCAAAAGCAGGTGCGACTGTCGCCCATGTTCATGCGCGTGATCCAAAAACAGGAGGCATCAGCCACAATATAGAGCACTACCGGGAGATTGTGGATCGGATACGTGAATCAGAAACAGATGTGATCATAAATATTACATCTGGCGGCGGGGGTGATTTTATCCCAAGTTTGAATACACCGGCAGCAGGTGGAGATGGCACTGATATTCAGACACCATCAGAGCGCCATGAACCTGTTGGGGAATTGCTCCCTGAGATGTGTACATTGGATTGTGGAAGTACGAACTTCGGTGACATGATTTATATGAGTCCGACTGACTGGCTGCGTGATCAGGCGAAAATGATACAGGAAAACGGTGTAAAGCCGGAGCTTGAATGTTTTGATACCGGTCACGTTCGTTTTGCCAATCAACTAGTTGAAGAAGGGTTAATTGACGGGGATCCAATGTTTCAATTCTGTCTAGGAATTCCTTGGGGAGCGGCTGCTGATGTAGAAACGATCCTCTATATGAAGAATCGTATTCCAAAAAATGCACACTGGTCTGCCTTCGGAATCGGCCGTATGCAGATGCCGATCGCTGCACAAGCAGCCATGCTTGGTGGAAATATCCGTGTTGGATTGGAAGACAACATCTACCTATCCAAAGGTGTGGTCGCTAGGAACGAACAGCTTGTCGACAAAGCGGTCACAATCCTTCGTGGATTGGATCTTGAACCAATGACACCACAGGAAGCACGCGAGTACTTGAATCTGCGAAACCCACGGGAAGGAAGACAATCATGAAAATGGCCGTAGTAGGTACAGGAGTCATCGGAAATGGCTGGATCGCCCGTATGCTTGCTCAAGGACATGACGTTGTAGCCACAGATCCGGCGGAAGGTGCGGAAGAGCGGATGCGCGAGGCTGTCGATCATGCATGGCCATACGTAAATGCGCTTGGATTAGCTGAGGGTGCGTCAAAAGAACGGTTAACATTTAAAAAAGAATTATCTGAAGCTGTAAAAGATGCTGATTTTATTCAGGAGAACGTACCCGAAATAGAAGAACTGAAGAAGACGGTGCTAAAGGATATTGACCAGCACTCGAGATCAGATGCCATTATAGGATCAAGCACATCCGGCATTATGCCGTCAGAGCTGCAGGCGAATCTCCAGCATCCCGAACGGTTTGTCGTCGCACATCCTTTCCACCCGGTGTATATCCTACCGCTAGTGGAAATTGTACCCGGCAAACAGACGTCAGCTGAGAACGTTGAAAAGGCAATATCTATTTATGAAGGGATGCAGATGAGTGTTCTGCACGTTCGTCACGAAATTGAAGGCCACATTGCGGACCGTCTAATTGAAGCAATCTGGAGAGAGTCCCTTCATATCGTCAATGAAGGGATTGCAACAACAGAGGAAGTCGATAAAGCCTTTACTCACGGCGCTGGTCTTCGCTATGCCCAATACGGACCTTTCTTGACCTTCCACCTCGCGGGTGGGGAAGGCGGCATGCGTCATATGCTGAAGCAGTTCGGTCCTGCTCTGAAAAAACCATGGACGAAGCTCAAAGCACCAGAGTTGACGGACGAGCTCTATGACAAAGTAGTTTCTGGCTGTGAACATCAGTCGAACGGCATGACAATGTCCGAACTTGATCAAAATAGAAATGAATTTTTGATCCGTCTTTACGACCTTGTTCAAGAATACTGGCCAAAAGAGTCAGAGAAGACCAGCGAAAAAAGGAGCGTTTAACATGAAATCATCCTTTCGCTTTACTAAATCGGTCCCCTCTGAATGGGTCGATTACAATGGACATATGAACGATGCTGAATACAGCCGCGCCTTCAGTCTGGCGACAGATGCGTTTATTGAACACATCGGCCTTAACGAGGATGCTCGGAATCATTGGATGTACACGATTTTCACATTGGAAACCCATACATGCTATCTAAAGGAAATGAAAGAAGGGCAAGCCCTTGAAATCAGCGCTCATGTTCTTGATTATGACACAAAGCGTATCCATCTGTTTTTCTCAATGAAGAATGAAACAGGAGATTTAGTTGCCACACTAGAAGAAATGTTGATGGGGATCGATCAAAACGAAGGACGGGGGGCTCCATTTCCGCCGCCCGTAGCAAAAACCATCACGAAAGTTTATCAAGAACAGGCCGGTCAGGAGCAGCCGAAGCAAGCTGGACGGACAATCGGAATTCGAAAAAAATAATGGGAGGAGGCAAGCAGTGTAGCTGCTTGTCTTTTTTAAATGTATTAACGAAGAAGGTTTTCGTACAATAATGTATGCTTACGGATCGCCTTTTCTAACTAAGGAATGAGGGCTTCGTTTACAGGTTAGAAAAAACTTAAGTCCTTCTTTTTTTCAAAACAGTTCATTTATGAACATGGCTGGAGGGACTAGGCATATACATAGAATGATGACCGATAAATAAAGGAGAGATCCGTATGGCTGAAAAGAAACGTTTGGCGAAACAGCCGATGCTTTATATTGCCCAACCTAAATTTAAACCGGCGGAAGTACCGATGCAAACGAGCTTTCGTTCACAACGCTCGTCAACCTCTTCTCAATCGAGTAGTAGTGGAGGCACATCCATACACGAAATGGAGCTTCGATTAAGAAACCAAAATGCTGCTGGTACGGTCGAAAGAGCTGAATCCAATGCTGAACAAACCGAACAGGAAGATACCTCATCAGCTGAAAATGAATCTACAGCACAAAAGCCTCGGGAAAGGAGACAGCGCTTTCAGGACTTAGACCTTGAGGGAAAGGTAAATTATTTTTTTCAATTATCTCCTCATGTTCCTAAGATGAAATGTGAAGTCTCCACTGATGAGGAAGCTTATCGGGGCTACATTACAGATTACCAGGATGGCATTGTATCGATGAAAGTTTTTCAACGCCCTTATCATCAAGATGTACCTTTTGAAAAAATCACAGATATTCGCTTGATTGGATTTTAAGCACAAAAAAACCGTGCCCTAGTGAGCGCGGTTTTTTAAGTGTCTTATAGAGTTGCAGCAGCTGGAAGACATGTCACGTGACAGAAGCAATTCAAGTCGACCGTGATGCAGATGCCGGATGCGCGAAGGTCGTCGCAATCCTGCTGTGCTGGTGATTTCGGATCAACGATTGGACGGTGGTGGTTGCTCGAACTTGAAGAAGATTCCTCGTCTTCAACACCGCCTACACGATGATTGTCAGAGAAAAGAAGTTCTAGGATCGCGCAACCATCGTCATCGACAGATTTCACGCGGAAGAAGAAGCTTCCCTTAACATTACAAGGATCGTTTCGTTTCGTACCGTAACCTTTGAAAGGTTTGCAGTCTTTACAATAAAGGATGACAGGAACGGTATCGAAACCAGAACCTCCGCCCACATCACCTAATAGATCCGCAATGGAACGTTCACAGCTCGTCGTGCAGTCACGCATTACGTCATTCTGAGCATCTACGATATCTTTAAGAATGTCAATCACACAAGAGCCCGTATCGAATTTTTTACCACAGCTCATTAAAATTTTCCCCTTTCCATACGAATTGACGTATTGTCTTTAATAGAATATGTTGGGTGTTTAGGTCGGTGTGGGCATTTGTCTGTTTTTAGGCAATCGATAACTTTTTCTAGAAGAATGGGCGAACGACTATACCTGAATAGGTCAAACACCATAGATTAACAATGACTTCGAATAAGGAGATGAATAATATGTCTGAAAAGAGAAGGGTCATAAAAGTCGACGACCTATTCATAGAAGCAGAAAATGTTGTGATCCAACCTAGAAGAGACGATCGTCATGATCGCCACCGTGATAATCGATTCGATCCATTCTTCGGGGGGCGCCGTCGTAGAAAAGATGACGATAGAGATCGTGATCGTGAAAGCAGTTCAAGAGATCATCGCGATGAATCGTCTGACCGTCGTGGAGGCTTCCGTTGGTTCTAATCTCATATCATTGCAGCCACTACATGGAAGGTAGTGGCTTTTCTCATGAAAAGGGGGAACAAGAGTATGGGAAGCATAACGTGGTTAGAATTGTTGATTTTAGGGTTTGCCAGTTTTCGACTTACACGTTTGATCGTTCGTGATCTGATCATGGAATGGCTGCGTAAACCGTTCATGAATACGAAAGTTATTGTAAACGATCAGGGAGAAGAGGAAGAGTGGATAGAACCAAAAGGGTGGATTGGTGAAGGTCTAAGCTGTCATTGGTGTGTGGGAGTATGGTCAGCGGCGATTATGATAGCCTTTTATTATTATATTCCTTACGGTGAATGGCTCGTGCTGCTGCTCTCCATTGCAGGTCTGCAATCGGCTCTTTACGGATTGAGTGACCGCCATTTATGAGTAAAAAATACAAGTCTATTTTTGAAGTATTAAAGGAAATGGATGAGGAAACGTCGAAAATGAATGGAATTATCAAGCAGCCTGAGAAGAAGTTCGATGCTTGGGAGAAAGATTTTCAAGCGTGGGATAAGCGTTTTACAAAGCGAATGACTGATATGGAGAAATTTTTAAACAAACAGATGGGGAAAATGGAGCGATTCTTTGAGTGATGTTCTCATCTAATACGGATCGCATAGTGAGTTTAAAAAAAGGGTATGCAGCAAGTAAGAGGAGGAGGTAGTATGGGGTATATTCTGCCGGTCAACCATTACCAATACCAGGATTATCAGAAGCGAACAATCCCGAAGCAGCGATCTCCCTTTGTCCTTCATAAAGTATATAAAGCGACGTTAGACTGCAATTTGACCCACTCCAAAAATCCAAATAACCAGGAACGACAAGATTCTCTGACCAAAACGTTGCATACATCAATGGAATTTCATGCAGGAAAGAGTTCCGGTATAAGAGAAAAAATTTACTCAGAATTGACAGGAAAAGGACAGAACTTTAGCGAAACCATATAAAAAAGCTAAAGGGAGTAGTTTGTTATGTCATTTCAACAGCTCAATGCAACATGTTACTATTTTCAAAGCTCTGTAAACATTGGCTACGTTCAATCGGGGACTACGGGTCTGTTGATTGATGCAGGGATCGATAAATCTTCAATCAAAAAGGTGCTCAAGGAGCTCAAAGATCGAGAGCTTCCATTGACGCACCTTTTTATTACGCACGCGCACGCTGATCATTACGGAGGTGCAGCTTACATACAGGAAAATTATGAAGTCTACACGTACGCCCCCACATTTGAAGAAGCGATTTTAAGGAATCCAAAGCTTGAACCGCTATATTTATTCGGTGGCAATGATCCTGTACAAGAACTAAGGAACAAGTTTCTGGAAGGTGAATCGATAAGAATTGATGAAGTCATTAGTGAAGGCAGCCTTCAAGCAGGAGAGATTGAAGGAGAAATTTTACTGTTCCCCGGCCACAGTTACCATCAACTGGCCCTTAAAGTGAATGGAATTTTGTATGCAGCGGACAGTTATTTTGGAGAAGACGCTTTACGTAAGCATATCATTCCCTATATCACTGATACAGATCTGACGATAAAAAGTTTAGAAAAATTGCTGTCCATAGAAATAGAAGGGGCAGTCCCAGGGCATGGACCTTTTGAAGAAAATCCATCAAAAACCATCCAGCAAAATATTGACGTACATGCAAGACTTCTTGACTGGCTTGAAAATTACATTATTCAAAACGAAGGGGTCAGCCATGAATCAGTGGTTGCAGCTATGTGTGATCACTATGAAGTAAACACTCCCCAGCTTTCTCAGTGGCTGTTATATAGAACGGCCGTCACCGCTTATCTGATCGCACTAAAAAAAGACCAGCGAATCCAAGATGATATCGCTGGTCATCGGTGGGTGTTCCATTCAAGTGCTAAAAGTTAAGTAAAAACAATTGTGAGTTACCTTCCTGGTATTCAGCATAAAAGACGTCGCTCGGCTTATTGACGTTTTGTGCTTTAAGTTGGTCGTTTAGCCACTTTTCATCAAAACCGGCTTCTTCTAAGTTATCCCATAAGATTTCTCCATCGCTGATCAGTGCCATTGGAAGAGGAACGCTCTCGGGCTTTAAGTTCATGTCCATTCGGTTGACATTCTGGTAAGGAGATTTTTTCAATACAGAAACGGTTCCATCTGTTTCAAGAACAGCATATTCGACTTCCTGTATTGAAAAAACATCTTTAGATCGTAATAAATGCTGCAGTTGATTAATATCTAATTTATTTTTTTTCATTTGATCTCTATCGATTTTGCCTTTATGAATGATAAGAGCAGGTTTTCCCTCTAATATGCTTCGTGTTCCTTTGAATTTCTCTGTTATGATTTCGGTAACATAGATGAGCACGCCCCATAAAAATATGGCAAAAGCAACTTTTGCAATTCCAATTTTATCGTCGTACAAGGCGTTTCCTACCAATTCGCCTAATACAAGTGCCGCGATGAAGTCAAAGGCAGTTATTTGAGTGATCTGTGTTTTTCCTAAGACTTTTGTGAGAACGAAAAGGGCAAAAAACCCGAAAAACGTTTCTGCTGTTATTCTTAGATATTCCATACTTAATCACGATCCTTGTGTTGTCATATACTTTCAATTCTAGACAAACACCACAGGATCTAAACGAAAAAAACCTGCCGTTTGGGCAGGTTTTATGATTTGAGTTTTTTGATCATAGTGACGTGAGGGATTCCGGCGTCCATAAACTCGTCCGAAACGGTCACATAACCAAGTGATTGGTAATAACTCTCCGCATGGGTTTGAGCATTTAATTTAGCGGTATCCCTGTCATGATCTTTAATGATCTGTTCCATAAAACTAATCATTTGTTTTCCAAAAGAATGACCTCTATATTTCTTCATGACACAAATGCGCTCAAGCTTTCCGTATCCATCAACGAACCTGAGACGGGAGGCAGCAACAGGATGTTTTTCTTCGTAACCCACAAGGTGGACGGCTGTTTGATCATTTTCATCGATTTCCAACTCTTCTGGAACGTTTTGTTCCTCGATAAAGACGACGCGCCTAACTTGGAACGCGTCGTCTTTTTCTTGTTGATTTGAAACTCGGCGGATATCCATTGGAATTACCCTTTACCAAGACGGAACGTTTCATATACGCTCCAAGCACCGTTTTCTAGTTGATAAAGCAGTTGGAAACGATCAACTTCATCCTGGATATCGAACTTCGACATATTCAAGCTGCCATACACGTCAGAAAACTCAGCATCGGTCAGTTTCTGGGCGATCGTGATGTGGGGAACGAATGCGTAGTCTTTCTCTTCATGTAGTGGACCTGAATGAAGCTTTTCGTTTAACCCGAAGATTTCTTCAGACGGTTCGATCTTCAAGTAAATCGTGTTAGTCACAGGTGAGAATGTGCTCACCTTGTAAATACCGTAAGAAAAAGGCTGGGTGTTTTTTGCAATTTCCTTTAGTTCAGGAATTATTGTGTTTTCGATTTCACTCTCATCCGCTTCAAAAGCTTCTTTTAATGTAATGTGCGGTGGAATTAATGCATAGTGAGGATCATAGCGCTTTCGATATGAATTCGCCTCATCTTGTACTTTTTTCGATGGAAATATCGCAATACCATATTTCATAAGACTAACCCCTCCTGATTCTCATTTACTATTAGAAATTATTTTCCAAACAAAGTAAGTAAAGCGCGTTTGAAATCTTTTTGCCAAGTCCCCCATGTGTGGTTACCATCTAGTTCATAAAACGTGTAATCAAGCGACTGACTCTTCAAGAAATCATGCAGTTCCAAATTCGGTTCAAGGAAATTTTTCCTAGCGCCTTCTGTTGTTTCTACATCCGTTTCCTGACTTCCAATCGTATGATAAATCGTTAATGGTGAAAAATCCTTCGTCGACATGACAACTTCCTTCACGTGTTCATCCACATATGGGCTCTGCATGATGACGTTCCCAAAAACGTTCGGGAATTTCACAGCGGTCATTAAAGCCAGTGTACCGGCTAATGAATCACCGACAAGCGTACGACCTCTGCCCATACAGAATCCAGGCAATTCCTCATCAAGGAATGGAACCACTTCACGAATTAGAAAATTTACATAATCCGCTTGTTTTTTTCCATCTGGATGATATTTATCCTGACGATCGTATTTGTCATTATAGTGGATACCAATGAAAATCGTATTCTCAATTTCCTCATCGGCATGCAGTTGATCACTAAGCGTGGCCGCACGACCCATTTGGAAATAGTCATTTCCATCTTGCATAATACAGAAATGGTACTTGTATAATGGAGAGTAATTTTCGGGTACGTACACTCTTAATGTCATCGTTTCGTTTAGATAGCTGCTTTCAATGCTATATTCTTTAAAAGATCCGTTTCTTCCCATCATCGACCACCTCCTAACATGCAAGGAAGTTCCTATACAAAATTCCCGCTGTCATAAATACTTAAACGTAACATATATATTTTACCATAGAATTGTTGAAAAAGTAGAACAGATGTAATATGGAAGAAAAATGAAGATATTTGCGCAGTTTTTACATAACCTTAAAAAAACTTTAAATCCTGTTGACACTTATCGAAATCCATTGTATATTATTACTTGTCAGACGACATACATATGATTCCGTAGCTCAGCTGGGAGAGCGCCACCTTGACAGGGTGGAGGTCGTTGGTTCGAGCCCAATCGGAATCATCCATACAAAGTGCCGGAATGGCGCGGTTTCTCATCCAGGGAGAGGCCGCGTCATTTCTTTTCTTATTAAGTTTTATTCGAGTATGTAATTAAAGGGAAAGAGACAGGGAAACTCCTGTCTCTTATTTATATTTCTTTAAAGTTAATGGAAATAATCCGGTCAGTACTCGGATTATAAACGACCGTACCCTGGATATTGATCGTTTCCTGAGGAGATTGCAGCACAAATTTATAATCTTCTCTCATTTGATTCCCGTTTTGCTGCGTACTTAATTTACTGTAATCTGTAACTTTGTAATTGGGGTAAGCTGCGATAACAATTTCTAAAAGGTATTTTCCCCATTTTTCTTCCTCTAATTCAGGTGAAGCAATGATCTCTACATTAATGATTCCTGATGCTACATCCGCCCCTAAAGCCTCAAAAGCTTTTCTATGAAGATTTATTTTGTTAGCTGGATAATTAGGAACCTGGTCGACAACGGTTACTAACACTGCTTTTTGATTGGACAAATTTTTTACTTTAATGGTTTGACCACATTGATAGGGGGAGTTATTTCCCACTGCCGCGCTCATGTAGCTATTAGTAGACCATGGAATGCCGCATTGGGTTACAGCTCCTCCTTGTGTCCATGTAGCCTGGCCGCGAACTGGCTGTCTTACACCGTCATAGCTTTGATTGTTATGAAAGTAATTAGGGTAACGAGGATAAGGCTGCTGATGATAAGGGCTCGGTAAATACGGATACCCATTAGGCACTTGAGAGTAATTAAAATACATCCAACTTCCTCCTGTCTTTTCATTTATATCCTCATTAGCCTATGCGTGTGTTAGTGAGACTGTGAAACAGAGAAGAGTCTTTCATTTTTCATAATAGGTGTCATAGATTCTATGAACAGAAGTCAGCCGTTGGAACCATTTTAAGTTAAAACAGGTAGGATATAGGGTTCTTACTAAACGTATATATAACTTCATAATATTCCTTTCAGCTATTATCCTTTACGAGGGTTTCAAGTATAGTTAGCGTAAAATACCTATATATATGTAGAAAAACGTAAAAGGTTTCATCCATACGCCTTGTCCTTCCATTTAGATTTGAGATTTTACTCCTGTATGTTTTGATATCATGTTGTGCTATTATGTTCTTCGTCCTCCTTCTATGGGGGACGTTTTCTTTTGTTCAATGAGTGGTGAATTGCGATTTATAAATATAGGCAAATTGACTTTTTATTAAAAAGAAGTGGTTTTCCAAAAGGAGGAGTTATCTTGGACATAATGATTACGGCATTTTTCTTATTAAGTGTGACGTTCCCTGTACTCCACTTGTACCACTGTCTGCCATTTTTTCGTGAATCTGAAGAACGTAAAAAGGCGGGGGCTAAATTAGAAGAATGGATGAGGGATCGTGGCTATAAGCATGAAAAGGGAATGAGCATAGTCGTTCCTTGTTTCAATGAGGAGAGAATTATTGAAACTTCCATTGAGAGTATGAAAACCTTGGCTTATTCAGATTTTGAGGTCCTATATATCAATGATGGATCAACGGATGGTACGATGGTTCATTTGAATCGTCTCCTTGAGTTAAAACCATGTTCCGTGGCATCACTAGGGAAGTTATCTCATGAAAACGTAAAGGCCGTCTACCAATCGAAGGTCTTCCCGAATATATACGTGATCGACAAGGTGAATGGAGGAAAAGCAGATGCTTTAAACGCAGGGATTGAATATTCCAGTAAAGATTTGCTCATCACATTGGATGCAGACACTATTTTAACGGAGAAGGCATTATCAGCGGTGAACCAAACGTTTGAAGATCAAAATGTTGTGGCAGCAGGTGGAATGGTACACGTACTGCAAACCAAAACAGATAAACCGATGAGCCGCTTATCCTTAAAGATGGCAAATATGCTGGTAAGAGTCCAAGTTTTAGATTTCTTAAAAGCTTTCTATATATCTAAGCTATCGCTAGTTCGATTTAAAGCTTTAGCCGTCATTTCAGGAGCCTTTGGGATTTTTGACAAACAAATTCTTTTGGATGTAGGGGGCTACCGGAAAACAATTGGAGAAGACATTGATATAACCTTACGTATCCAGCAATACATAGCGAACCATAAACATTTGAAAATCAGTTTTATAGCTGACGCCGTAGGCTATACCGAGTTACCCGAAACCTGGAAGGATTTAACTAAGCAGCGATTGCGTTGGCAGAAAGCTTATGTCGACTGTATTATTCATTTCTGGGGATTTTTCTTAAAAACATTATTTACGAAACCTGTTTCCTTTTTTTATGTATTCGAGACATTTCTTGTAGGGACCCTTGCTGCTTACGCAATGACAGGTATAGTAATCGTAAATTTAATCAACAATCCTGAAAACTCCATATTAGATTACATGTTTTTTTATTTGTTTTTCATCTTTTTGTTTGGAGTCCTCTATGATTTAGTAGCACTTGGAATGAATAAGCATCATGGATTTTCGTTTCAAAAAAGAGATTGGTTCCGTTTGTTTTGGACGATCATTTTTGATATTTTAATTTTCCGTTTCGTAAGTGTGTATTTCGTTATGTATGGAAGCATTTCTTATTTCTTCAACAAAAAGTGGAATAAAGTTGATCGTACTGGACGCAGTTACCATAAAAAGGATTCAACACATGCAGCATAGCAGGTTGATTTTTTACAGATCATTTATTAAAACAAAGCTATCAGGTTTACTAGTGGGGGATGAGATATGGGCAAAAAAATTATATTGTTTATTTTGACCTCAGTTACTGTGCTTACTTTAGGGGCTTGCAGTTATGCTTTTAACTTCATTACATCAACCTCCACAAGTGTGTATGAAGAGATCGGAAAGAGGACGGGATATGAAGACCGCAGGGAAAACCTCAGTCTGTCTGAAGGTGACCCTATCTCTGTTTTGCTGATGGGGCTGGACAGACGACCGGGTGAAACAACAAGTAGGACAGATACGCTGATTCTGATGACCATTAATCCTGATTCAAACTCCACCCAAATGGTAAGTGTACCTCGTGATACCTACACAGAGATGGAAGGTGCTGTAAATAAAATCAATAGTTCGTATCAAGTAGGCGGAACAGAATTAACTGTCCAGTCTGTTGAGGATCTTTTAGACGTTCCAGTGGATTATTTTGCAAAAGTTAATTTTAATGGCTTTGAAAATATCGTGGATACTTTAGGCGGAGTCAAAGTGCAAAATGACTTAGGTTTCAATACGGCGGGGTTGGGATTTGATATTAAAGATACGTACTTCCCGAAAGGCGAATTACATTTGAATGGTAAAGAAGCTTTAATCTATGCTCGTATGAGAAAAAAAGACCCAAGAGGGGATTTTGGTCGGCAAATACGTCAGCGCCAAGTGATTGAAGCCCTGATCAGCAAAGCTACAAGTTTATCTACTGTTACTAAATTCGATGACATGGTTAAGGTGCTTGAGGATAATGTGAAAACCAATATGACGTTCAAGGATATGTGGCACCTTCAATCCAATTATAAAGCCGCTCGTAACAACATCACGCAACATAATATTGAAGGTAAGGGGAAAAACATCAACGGGAAGTACTATTATATTCCTGATAAGGAGAAACTCCGTCAAATTTCTAATCAACTAAACGAACATCTTGAGCGTAATACTCAGTAGTTGAGTGGAAAATGAAACTAAGAAGACAGATAAAAACAATCATTCTAAATCGTAAAGGGGGATGGTATCCCTCTTTTTTTTCCAAAATATATAAAAACCTATGTAAAAACAGCTATTTTAATAAAAAACGACCGGATTCGACAATATCCACCCGAAACCTATAAAAAGAAAAATTGAGTGGAGGAAGGTAGTTATGGATTACACTATGATTTTCGATATAAAAGTACTGCTTGTAGTCATTGCAGCGCTCGGCTGTTTTGTTCTAGGGTTATTATTAGTTTTACTGAACAAGAGTAAAAAACATAGAGAAGAGTTAATAGAGATTGAAACGGAAGCCATCTCAGATTTGGATAAAGTCGAACAAGAATATAAACAAAAAGATAATGAACGTGATGAAAAGATTAAAGAAGAATATGAAGCTAAAATCAGTGAGTTTAAAACATATGTACACAATATTGAAGAAATATCAAAAAACTCGACTGATATTCAAATCCATACTCTTTTAACAGATCTGAAAGAGAAGTTGGTAAGAGAAGGGGTTATCAAACCATTAGAAATGATGGTGCTTTCAAACGTGTTTCTGCCAATGAAGACTGAAAAAAGTGAAATGACTCCTAACAAAATTAATCACATCGTATTGATGAGAACAGGCATTTACATCATCGATAACAATGAGTTTTATGGAAATATACTTCATGGACTTACCAGGGGCAAAGCAAAAGAGTTCTCGTTCCTTTTCGATCATCTTTCTACAACTGAAGAAAAAGAAGCAGAGAAGACAATCATTTTCGAGAATAACAATGTTGACCAGACAGGAATGAATGTTTATTCTGTTAAAAACCCAGTATCTAATTTGTTGGGTGGAGTCGATTATTTCAAACAATTGCTTAGAGGGCAGATTAATGACAGTGCTGTTACACCTATCCTTTATTTTAATCATCATGACAATAGTCTTATTAATTTTTCCGAAATGAAGGCACCGTACGTTTTTGATGATCAAGCCGTTCTATCAAAGTTTTTTGTACGACAATTGGAAAAGGCGAATACAGTGTACACAGAAGGAGAACTAGAAAAGATAAAAAGTACGATCGAAAATTTAAATCCAACTCAATCTCTCTCTTTTAATACAAATACATTGGATAGAACAAAACTGCAGGCGTAAAGTAAACCCGAATGATGACAAGCTATCAAGGAAGTCATTATTCGGGTTTTTCCATTTCGGTCATTTTCTATTATCCATTGACCGGAATTCCGCCATTCACATGAATCATCTGTCCGGTTACATAACTGGAGTCATTACTTGCTAAATAGACAAAAGCTGGAGCAACTTCCCTGGGCTGTCCAGGTCGTCCCATTGGGTTATCAGAACCAAATTCGGCAACTTTCTGTTTGTCAAAACTTGCTGGGATGAGCGGAGTCCAGATTGGTCCAGGAGCAACCCCATTAACGCGAATGCCTTTACTTACAAGTGACTTAGCTAGAGATCTAGTAAAAGCCGTGATCGCTCCTTTTGTCGATGAATAATCAATCAACTGTTCGTTTCCCTGATAAGCGGTGACGGAAGAGGTGTTGATAATGCTGCTTCCTTTTTTAAGGTGGGGAAGGACAGCTTTCGTCATATAAAGGTAAGAAAAGAAGTTGGTACGGAATGTCTTTTCCATTTGCTCGTTTGTAATATCAAGAAAATTCTGTTGGGGATACTGTTCGGCCGCGTTGTTAACTAGTATATCAATGGTCCCAAAGCTGTCTGTAATTTGTTTTACAGCGTTCTCACAAAAAATAGAGTCACCGATATCACCACTGATTAGCTCACATTTTTTCTCTTCATTTTCAACTAGTTTCTTAGTCGCTTCAGCGTCTTCATGTTCATCAAGGTAGAGGATGGCTACGTCTGCCCCTTCTTTGGCAAAGTATAAACTTACCGCACGGCCAATACCGCTGTCTCCACCTGTGACGACGGCTACTTTTCCACTTAGCTTTCCGCTGCCATTGTATTTCTCATCTACGTATGCGGGCAGTGGGTTCATTTCGTATTCAAATCCAGGCTGACGGTTTTGATGTTGTTTTGGCTGTATTTCCTTCTTGTTATTTGACATAGATTTTCCTCCTAAGTCACCCATACATTCATGGTTAGCCTTCCCAATTCATTTTTTATCAACCATGAAAAACAAAAAGAGCAGGTGTCATAGCATCTGCTCTTTTCTGCCTTATTGGCCACGTCTTTCTTCTGATGGTTCTTCGTCAAGATCTGGCTCTTCTTCATCCATGTTATACGGCGTGTCACGCTCACCAGGCTGACGGATATGATCGCGGTCGTTATCACCATTTCTATCCATGTCCATATCCATATCTCGATCCATATTTGGATTTCTACGCTGGTCTAGATCGTTATCTCCGTCGTTATAACGGACTGGATCGTAGTTTACATCTTCTGGATCCTCATTCATCTCATTGTTATCAACGTTACATGCAGCTAACATGCCTGTTGAGACAAGAAGAGACATTGTTAGGATTAATAATTTCTTTTTCATTTCTTTCCCTCCGTGTACATTTATAGATTGAAACATTTTATAATGTGTACACTTTTAAATTTTTTACTCTTTTATCATGGAATTTTTTAAAGAAGTGTCAGGTTAAACCGCTCGTACTGATATTTTTCTTATACGCCGTCAACTATTTAATGGAGGGTTCCAGCCAACCCTTCTCTTGATATAGTAAATGCCCCAGAAAAGCTTGAAGGTGACTCTTCGGGATTAAGAAGAATATTGAAGGTTCATAATGAGCACCGCTGAGTGCTAACAAATCAAATGTAAAGGGGGGAATGAAAATAATAGAAGGTATGTTCATTCAACATCCGATGGAGATTGAATATGATCTTGATAGGAATCAATAAAAAGAATGCCATTGCTGTTCACAACCGCATAGTACACATCTTCAATCGTTAAATTCCTTTTTTTCAATTCAGCTGTAATCCATGAATCATTGTAGCGATCAGAGAAATTTTTCTTTATCAATCTTCCGTCCATGATCAGCTCAATAGGCAAAGATCCAGGGGATGAAGAAAGGTTTAGATCTCTCTTTGTCACCGGCTGAAATTGGTTCTTTTTACGAATGGATAATTCGCCGCTTACTTCCACCATCGCATCATCCACTTCATTAATATCAAATATTCCAAACTCTCTTAAATGTTGGTTAAGGTCATCTAAGGAGAATTTAATCTTCTTCATATTGTCCTCAAGAATTTTGCCACCTTCCATAACTACGGTAGGCTGACCTGAAATCCAGGACCGTAATCGTCGGCTTTTGGCAGCTAAAAAAAGTAATAAATAAAACATGCAAACTAAAGCAAGGAAACCAGCGGTCATCTCAAAAAAATTCAAATTTGTATTAAATCCCATATTAGCTATAATTGACCCGATCGTAATAGAAAGGGCAAAGCTATAGTAATTTTTATGCGCATTGATATGTTTACCTGTAAACAAAGTGACGACGACTAAAAGGACAAAGCTCCCTATAGACCTTGAAACGACTTGAATGAAGTCCTCCATCATTACCCTCCTTTTTGTCTAGTAACAGTATGAACCAAAACAAGCACCTTATTAGAGGGAAGAAGGAAGCGAGGTAAAAATGGACAAAAAAAGCCCCTCTACTATTAGAGGGGTATCGTAGTTAAACCGTTACCTTTTCTTTTTTTCGACGTTCAATTACAGGTCTAGTATAGTCTAATCCCCGTCGAGTCATTTCCTGTTTTAATAATTGAACGAATTCAAGCGAAAGCTCTAGTTTGCATGCCATTTGATAAGTATCTACCAGTAAATCGTTAGGCAGTTTTTTCACCTAAGCGCCCCCTTGATTCATTCATTTTAAAGAATGAAAAATAAATAGCCTCGCAGGAGCCGGTTGCACTAATTACTCCCTATAATTCAAGTGCCCAGATAAGAATTACAGTTCATCGTATTCTCTCTGAAAAAATTCGATTATGATATCGGCATATGGTCTATTATAAATTATTTCGAATCGTTTAACTATACTAAAAATTCCCTAAAATTTGTGAAGCAGTGACGATTGCCTCCGACGACTGTTTATTTATGGAATAAACGGAAGAAACAGGTCGATCAATAAAGTCAACCTTGAGACCTAGGTTCACAAAGACCTAAATCGGGTATAGTGCTAATATGCTACTGAATAGTAGTTCATTAGTCGATGGGTATGGAGGTGATTGTATGAGCTTGATGTTTACAAGTGTGAACAGGGGAGTGGAGGATAAGAGGTGCTCTCTCATAAGCAAGTTAATGGACTTGGGATACACTCAAGATTGTCTCGGAAAAAGAACAAGAGATATGACCTTGCCAGAGCTTGAACAAATTTATATCAACCTAGAATACAAACAAAATGAGGAAATGGGAGTTTAAGGTTCTCTTTAAAAGAAAAGGAGAGCAATTCCGCCAGCCAGCAAACCAACCGATCCAGCAGCAAACACAATCTTACCTGTTCGATTTAACTTATGGAAAATTCGCACAAACATTTTGATACGCCTCCTTGTTTTAGAATTCTTTCTTACTTAAAAATACGTTTTAGAGATAGAAAAGGATTCATACTTATTGGAATTATACTTATTTTATTGAATCAAGAGCAGCGGCTCTTGATTTTTTATGTCCAGAAAACTATAAAGTGATTTGTATATGGGCAAGAGACAGCATACACCTCCAGCGTCTAGCTCTTTCAGACCTCAGTCAATCGACTTTATTTAGAAACAGAAATTCAGTTCATCGCTCGTCTTATGATTGTAGGGCTCCCAAGCCGCATGCATTTTTTTCTGGATATAAGAAAAACCAGAGGATGGTGAAGCTGCCTCTGGTTACTGCGTGAATCACTTGAGAACGGGTAACGGTGATTCACAATGATATTCGATTTTAGTAATAGAAAGAAGCTCCTACGATAATCAAAAGAATAAACAACACAACGATCAATACGAATGAACTTCCACCGTATCTTCCGCCGTATCCGCAGCCGCCGTAGCCACCATACCAGCCCATGTGTTTCACCACCTTTTTTGTCCTATACCACAAACTATGAAGGGACAAGAAGACATGAGAGGGCGGATGACTAAGTAAAAAGTTTATATAAAGATTTTTCGCTAAGAGTGTGAAATTAAGTGTGCACGACTTAATGATTGGGTGTGAATAATTCACCAAAGAAAATGTAAATAAATAGTCACTCTTTTAGTGTTATTTATTAGGTCATAACTCTAATTTAGAGTAAAATTTTTTCTGATTCTCACCACCTGGAAATTAGCTTATTTTTCCTTGAAAAAAAGATAAAAAAGAAAAAAAGAAAGAACGTTCTAACGCTTGTACGCCTTGGCTGGAGCGCATGTAAGCGCTTTACGAAAAAGCTGAATAATCTAAGTGTTCAGAAAACTTTTTAAAAAGCTGTTGACCTTAGACTCAAATCCGTTTAAAGTAGTCCTCAATCAACTACACCGAAACCCCGAATTAATCGGATGGTTGATTTCATGTGGAAGGACCATTTGGACCCTGACAAAGTAAGAGTGCATGCTTACCCAGGCAGGGTCCGCTCTTTATCAATCATTCTTTAATTATTTCAAACATTAAACTATAAAAAGAAAGGAGTGCTAAGAATGAGCAGCCAATGGATTTATTTAGGTGGCGAATATGTCAACAAAAATGAGGCCGTCGTTTCCGTTTACGACCATGGTTTCTTATATGGAGATGGGGTGTTCGAAGGCATTCGTGTCTACGAAGGCAACATCTTTAAGCTCGACGAACATTTGAATCGCTTGTATGATTCAGCAAAATCAATCATGCTTCAGATTCCATATGAAAAGGAGGAGCTGGAAGAAATTATTGCGGAAACCGTCCGAAAAAATCAGCTGGAGACCGCTTATATTCGCGTCGTTGTTTCTAGAGGATCTGGCAACTTGGGTCTAGATCCAGCGAGTTGTTCAAATCCACGTGTGGTTGTCATTGCTGAGGCACTCGCTTTATTCCCGAAAGAACTCTATGAACGCGGGGTAAGACTTGCATCTGTATCAAGCCGAAGAAACCGGCCGGACGTTTTACCTCCACAAGTGAAATCATTAAATTATTTAAATAATATCTTAGTGAAAATGGAAGCGAATCAAATAGGTGTAGATGAAGCCCTCATGCTGAATGATCAAGGTTACGTAACAGAAGGTTCAGCTGACAACATCTTCATCGTGAAGAATGGAACGATCCTGACGCCACCGACTTATCTAGGAGCACTCGAAGGAATAACGCGAAACGCCATCATCGATTTAGCCAAAGATAAAGGCTATGAAGTAAAAGAACAGCCGTTTACACGACATGATGTTTACGTGGCTGATGAAGTTTTCTTAACAGGAACAGCAGCTGAGGTCATTGCCGTTGTAGAAGTAGATCAGCGTCAAGTAGGAGATGGAAGCCCTGGCGTTGTTACAAATCACCTTCTCTCTGAATTCAGAAAGATCACAACCACAGATGGTCACAAAGTGTATGCTGAGAACCAGGCGAACGTCAGCTAGTTAATTGACAATTGAACAAATCCTAATGCGAAGACGGGAATAAAGGAATAAGTTCTTGTATTCACAGAGAGCCGGGGTTGCTGGAAGCCCGGAAATACATCTTATTCTGACATCATCCCAGAGTGTCCTTGCTGAACCTCTCAAGTAGGCAGGACCAGGTGTTTCACTGCACCTGTTATCAAAAGGAATTCAGCTGAATTCCATGAGGTGAAGCAATATGCTTCATGAACGAGGGTGGTACCGTGGAAACAGAAGACCTTTTCACCCCTCTCTTTCCTTATACCGTTCTGTGTATGAGGAAGCAGAGGATGGGAAAGGTCTTTTTTCATGAAGTAACTTCAGCGCTAATCGAGCGCTTAAGCTTTAAAGTTCAAGTAGGAGGGATTAAAAAATGAAGGCAGAGGCAAGTGTGAAGGAGCAGACGGCCACGAAGACAGGGGCGGATTTGTTAGTAGAAGCGTTGATCGATCAAAAAGTCGATACGTTGTTCGGGTACCCGGGTGGAGCTGTACTACCGATTTATGATGCCATCTATCGTGCGAAAGGAAGTTTCGACCATATCCTGCCAAGACATGAGCAGGGAGGCATCCATGCAGCGGAAGGGTATGCGAGAGTATCCGGCAGACCAGGAGTTGTGATCGGAACTTCAGGCCCGGGGGCTACAAACCTTGTGACTGGGATCGCGGATGCGATGATGGATTCTATTCCACTCGTCATTTTCACTGGCCAAGTCGCTAAAGGCGTTATAGGAACAGATGCGTTCCAGGAGTCCGACATCATGGGTATCACGACACCAATCACAAAACACAACTATCAAGTTCAAGCGATCGAAGAGCTCCCTAGAATTGTGAAGGAAGCCTTTCATATTGCCACGACCGGACGTCCTGGCCCTGTTGTCGTAGATATTCCAAAAGATATTTCATCGACGGTTCAAGCAAATAAAGTCGATGATAGCTTTCACCTTCCGGGTTATCAACCGAATCTAAAACCAAATCCGCTTCAGATCAATAAACTTCACGAAGCTCTAGTGGCAGCCAAGAAACCAGTGGTCCTTGCAGGTTCAGGAATCGTTCATGCAGGTGCTTCAGACGAATTGAGAGAATTCGTTCATAATTACCAGCTGCCTGTCACGACTACACTGCTCGGTCTAGGAAGTTACCCAGGCAATGATGATCTGTCGCTTGGAATGGCCGGAATGCACGGAACATACGCAGCAAACATTGCCCTTTACGAATGCGACTTGTTAATCAATATCGGTTCCCGTTTCGATGATCGACTGACCGGAAACCTGAAACATTTTGCACCGTCAGCAACTGTTGCGCACATCGATGTTGATCCTGCTGAGATCGGTAAAAACGTACCGACACAAATCCCGATCGTATCCGATGCAAAAGCGGCACTCCAATCGATCAACAAGAAGAAAGTCCAGGGGCTTGATCATAAAAACTGGATGGCTGATATCGACCATAATAAGACGGAATGTCCACTGTGGCATGAACAGCCAGAATCAGAAATTGTTCCTCAATGGTTGATCCAAAAAGTCTATGAATATACCAAAGGCGAGGCTGTAGTAACCACTGATGTTGGTCAGCACCAGATGTGGGCGGCGCAATATTATCATTTTGACCGTCCGAATCGCTGGGTAACTTCAGGAGGCTTGGGAACGATGGGATACGGCTTCCCAGCAGCTATTGGTGCACAGCTCGCAGATATGGATTCTACTTGCGTAGCGATCGTAGGAGACGGCGGGTTCCAGATGACCATGCAAGAGCTGTCTATCTTACAAGAGCGGAGGCTGCCGGTGAAAGTACTCATCGTTAACAATCAGGCGCTGGGTATGGTTCGTCAGTGGCAAGAGAAGTTCTATGAGGAGCGTTATTCCGAATCCATTATCGATGTTCAGCCTGATTTCGTAAAACTTGCAGAAAGCTATCAAGTCCCAGGGTATTATATCGACTCACAAAAGAGTTTGGAGGAAGTCCTTCCGAAAGTGCTAGCTGACGATCAGCCAGCAGTTATCGATTGCCGCGTACTTCAGAAGGAGAATGTATATCCAATGATTGCCCCAGGTAAAGGGCTTCACGAAATGATTGGGGTGAAGAAACCATGAGAAGGATTGTAACAGCCATCGTCCACAACCGAAGCGGTGTTCTAAACCGGGTCACCGGGTTGCTGGCGAAGCGGCAGTTCAATATAGAAAGCATCTCCGTCGGACGAACGGAAACGGAGGGGGTCTCAAAAATGACCTTCGTCGTGGAAGTGGAAGACGAGAGAAAGCTAGAACAGCTTACTAAACAGCTGAACAAACAAATTGATGTGTTGAAAGTTTCGGATATTACAGACAAAGCGATCGTTGCAAGAGAACTAGCGATGGTGAAAGTCATCAGTAACCCGCAAATCCGAAATGAAATTCAGGGCATCATCGAACCGTTCCGCGCGTCAATTATTGATGTCAGCAAAGAAAGTGTGACGGTTCAGGTAACTGGAAAATCAGATAAAGTCGATGCCCTTATCGAACTATTAAGACCTTATGGAATCAAAGAATTGGCTCGCACCGGTTTAACAGCCTTTACAAGAGGTCATCAGCCGCAAGTTGCCGAGTTCAAACCTTATTCACTACTAAAATAATCAAAATAATCACGGAGAGGATGTTTACAAATGGCAAAAGTTTATTATCACAACGATATTCAAGATGAGGTACTAAAAAATAAAAAGGTGGCCGTTGTTGGATACGGTTCCCAAGGTCATGCTCACGCTCAGAACTTGAAAGAAAGCGGTCATGACGTAGTGGTTGGACTTCGTAAAGGGAAGTCCTGGGATAAAGCTGAACAAGACGGCCTTGAAGTTAAAGTCGTAGCAGAAGCTGTAGCGGACGCAGATGTGGTCATGGTTCTCTTGCCGGATGAACATCAGCCGAGTGTATATGAAGAACACATCAAACCGAACCTGAAGTCTGGCGCAGCATTGGCTTTCGCTCACGGTTTCAATGTTCACTTCAACCAGGTGGTTCCTCCATCTGATGTTGACGTTTTCCTTGTTGCACCAAAAGGGCCAGGACACCTTGTCCGTCGTACTTTTGAAGAAGGCGCAGGCGTACCGGCACTAATCGGTGTTGAGCAAAATGTAACAGGTGAAGCGAAAGAAATCGCGCTTGCTTACGCTAAAGGCATTGGAGGCGGCCGTGCAGGCGTACTTGAAACAAGTTTCCAAGAAGAAACGGAAACCGATCTATTTGGAGAGCAGGCAGTACTTTGCGGCGGCCTTTCAAGTTTAGTTAAAGCCGGATTCGAAACGCTGACAGAAGCTGGCTATCAGCCGGAAGTTGCTTACTTCGAGTGCATGCACGAACTGAAACTTATCGTCGACCTTATGTACGAAGGCGGTCTTGAGGGCATGCGTTATTCCATTTCTGATACAGCACAGTGGGGTGACTTCGTTTCAGGTCCGCGTGTTGTCGACGAATCTACGAAAGCCCGCATGAAGGATGTACTAACTGATATCCAGACAGGTAAATTCGCTAAAGGCTGGATTCTTGAAAACAAAGTCAATCGTCCGGAATTCAACGCAATCAATGCAAGAGAGAATAGTCATCAAATCGAAAAGGTGGGTAGAGAGCTCCGTGAATTAATGCCATTCGTCAAGAAATCCCAATCCAAAGAAAAGGATGTGGTCACACATGGCTCACGTTAATGTATTCGATACAACACTAAGAGATGGAGAGCAGTCCGCTGGAGTCAATTTGAATCGTTTAGAGAAACTTGAAATTGCCAAACAGCTGGAACGTTTAGGGGTAGATATTATGGAAGCGGGTTTTCCTGCTTCCTCCCAAGGCGACTTTGATGCCGTCAAAGAGATTGCGGATACCGTCCGAGGTTGTTCGGTTACAGGATTAGCGAGAGCAAACAAGCGTGATATCGACATCGCTTGGGAGGCCTTGAAAGGCGGAGCGGAGCCGAGGTTGCATATTTTTCTAGCAACCTCCCCAATCCACATGACTCATAAATTGAAGAAAACGCCAGAGGAAATCGTTGAAACCGCTGTGGAAATGGTGGCTTACGCGAAGGAAAAATTCCCGCACGTCCAGTGGTCAGCAGAAGATGCAAGCCGCTCCGATCTTGACTTCTTAGTCCATATTATTGAGAAAGTGATCGATGCCGGTGCTACAGTCATCAACCTGCCTGATACGGTCGGCTACACGACGCCGGATGAATATGGCAAGATGTTTCAGTACGTGAAAGAACACGTGCCGAATATTGATAAAGCCATTCTTTCTGCACATTGCCACGATGATCTAGGAATGGCTGTAAGCAATAGCATTTCTGCTATCGAACATGGGGTACGACAAATTGAAGGAACGATCAACGGAATTGGCGAACGTGCAGGAAACGCAGCTCTTGAAGAGATTGCCGTTGCCCTTCAAATCCGTAAAGACCGTTACGACTATCAGACTAACCTCGTGTTAAATGAAATCAAACGTACGAGTGATCTTGTCAGCAGGCTGACAGGCATGATGGTCCCAGGAAATAAAGCGGTTGTTGGACGTAATGCTTTCGCTCACGAATCTGGTATTCACCAGGACGGTGTGTTGAAGGAAGCATCAACGTACGAAATTATCACCCCAGCGATGGTTGGCATCGATTCCAATCGAATGGTCCTGGGCAAACATTCTGGGCGACACGCGTTCAAACAAAAAGCACAAGAGCTTGGGTTCGAACTGAACGAGTCTAAGCTGAAAGAAGCGTTTGAATCCTTCAAGAACCTTACAGGCAAGAAGAAAGAAGTTACAGAAGACGATCTGTTTGCGATTCTAACCGATACACAAACAGAAAACGAAGATCAGCCTAAGTACGAGATGAAGGCTTTCCAAGTGCAATACGGAAGTATCAATCGTCCGACGGCTACAGTATTGCTTACCCGTCCAGATGGTGAGGAAGTCGAGAAAGCAAATACAGGTGAAGGAAGCGTAGAAGCGATTTACAATACGCTGGATGATTTGATTGATGCAGATGTTCATTTGCAGGATTATCAATTAAGTTCAATCGGTAAAGGGCGAGATGCTCTGGCTGAAGTTCATGTTCAACTGACCGTCAATGGTGTGAAAGCATCTGGTCGTGCTGCCGATCAGGACGTACTGGAAGCTTCGGCCAACGCCTTCATCAATGCTGTAAACCGTACACTTAATCGACAATACAAGGATTCGTATCAACAAGTCCAAGTCTAAAAAGGGGGATGTCCAATGAAAAAGCATATCGTTCTTTTGCCGGGAGATGGAATCGGCCCGGAAGTCACCAAAGCAGCTAAACGCGTTCTTGAAGCCGTTGCAGAACGCTATCAACACACGTTCACGTTTGAAAGTCAAGACATCGGAGGAGCGGCGATCGATCAACAAGGATCACCGCTTCCTGAAAATACAGTAGAAGCGTGCAAAAAAGCCGATGCTGTTTTTCTCGGAGCTGTTGGAGGTCCAAAATGGGATCAACTGCCTGGCCACATGAGGCCAGAAAAAGGACTGCTTGGCATCCGTAAACAACTTGGACTTTTTGCAAATCTTCGTCCCGTCAAAGCTTATCAGCAATTGCTGCATGCATCGCCGCTTAAGCCTGAAGTCGTCGCAGGTAGTGACCTTCTGATCGTTCGTGAGCTGACTGGTGGCCTGTATTTCGGTGAGCCAAGTGAACGTAGGAAGAATGGCAAGGAAGTTGTTGATACACTTGCATATCAAAAAGAAGAAATCGAACGTATTGTAGAAAAAGGATTCGAAAGTGCAAGACTTCGCAGAAAGCACCTCACTTCCGTCGATAAAGCGAACGTATTGGAATCAAGCCGTATGTGGCGTGAAGTTGTTGAAGAAAAGAAAAAGGATTACCCGGATGTTACCGTTGAGCATATGCTTGTAGACGCTGCAGCGATGAAGCTTGTCACGAACCCATCGGCTTTCGATGTTATTGTCACTGAGAATATGTTCGGAGACATTTTGAGTGATGAAGCATCTGTTCTTACTGGGTCACTCGGCATGCTTCCATCGGCGAGTGTAAGAAGTGACGGTGTAGGACTCTACGAACCGGTACACGGTTCTGCTCCAGATATTGCCGGAGAAAATAAAGCCAATCCTCTGGCTGCTATCCTTTCAACGGCGATGATGCTGAAACATTCCTTCCAAATGGAAGAAGAAGCAGAGGAAATTGAAAAAGCCGTGGCTGATGTATTGCAAGCTCGTTATCATACAGCAGATCTGCAAATAACGAACGGCGTTCAAGTAAGCGGAAGTGAACTTGCAAATAAAGTGATCGAACAATTGAGTACAAGTGATGCAGCTGAAAATATCATGCGCTGTTACGTGTAAAAGAGGGGAGTGGAACAAATGAGTCAACCGAAGACAATTATTGAGAAGATTTGGGAGCAGCATGTTGTTCATGAAGAAGAGGGGAAGCCGAACCTATTATATATCGACTTACATTTGGTCCATGAAGTGACTTCCCCTCAAGCATTTGAAGGTTTGCGAATGAGTGGCCGAAAGGTGCGGCGTCCTGAACGCACCTTCGCCACGATGGATCACAACGTTCCGACCGTCCATCGGAACGTTATCAAGGATGCCGTTTCTAAGAAACAAATGGAAACGCTGAAAGAAAACTGTGAAGAGTTCGGAATTAATTTGGCAGACATCAACCACCCGGATCAAGGAATTGTACACGTAATTGGTCCTGAACTTGGACTGACACAGCCTGGTAAGACGATTGTTTGCGGGGATAGCCACACGTCAACCCATGGAGCATTTGGAGCTCTTGCCTTTGGTATTGGGACAAGTGAAGTGGAACACGTCTTAGCCACACAATCTTTGTGGCAGGCAAAGCCGAAAACCCTTCAAGTTCATATTGAAGGAAAACTGGGTACAGGCGTAACTGCAAAGGATTTAATTCTCGCGATCATCGGAAAGTATGGTGTCCGTTTTGGTACAGGGCACGTCATTGAATATACTGGTGAGGCGATCCGCAACCTTTCCATGGAAGAGAGAATGACGGTTTGCAACATGTCGATCGAGGCTGGCGCAAGAGCAGGCTTGATCAGTCCCGACCAGACCACAGTCGATTATTTGAAAGGTAAACGTTACGTTCCAGAAGGCGAAGCTTTTGACGAAATCGCTGAACAGTGGCTGTCTCTAGCATCTGACGAAGGAGCAAGTTACGATCAGACCGTCACGATGCACGCCAACGAAATTGAGCCACAAGTGACATGGGGAACAAACCCATCTCAATGTGTACCGGTTGGCGGAAGCGTTCCTGATCCGGAAGCAATGACTGAGGACGAGGACAAGGATGGTGTACAGCGTGCCATTGATTATATGGGACTAGAAGCGAATCAGCCGATTGTTTCCATCCCGGTTGAGCATGTGTTCATCGGTTCGTGTACCAACTCCAGACTGAGTGACTTGAGAAAAGCGGCTGAAATCGTTCGCGGCGGCAAAGTCCATGAAAATGTGAGAGCGCTTGTCGTTCCAGGTTCCAAGTCCGTCAAAGACGCGGCTGAAGCGGAAGGTTTAGATACAATCTTCCTTACAGCTGGATTTGAATGGCGCGATGCTGGATGCAGCATGTGCCTTGCAATGAATGATGATATCGTTCCGCCAGGCGAACGCTGTGCTTCCACATCAAACCGAAACTTTGAAGGGCGTCAAGGAAACGGAGCGAGAACTCATCTTGTCAGCCCTGAAATGGCAGCCGCCGCTGCGCTCGAAGGAAAGTTCGTCGATGTCAGAAAATACGCCAGTGCTGTAGGAGGGTGAAGACATGGAGCCATTGAAGAAGCATGAAGGTCTCGTCTATCCGCTTAACCGCTCGAATGTGGATACAGACCAAATTATTCCGAAGCAATTTTTGAAACGAATTGAACGACAGGGATTTGGACAATTCCTTTTCTACAACTGGCGTTTCCATGACGATGGGACGCCAAGAGAAGACTTTTCGCTGAATGATCCGATGTATGACGGTGCCTCGATTCTTGTAGGCGGTGAAAACTTCGGATGCGGGTCTTCTCGTGAGCATGCTCCGTGGGCGATTCAGGATTACGGCTTCCGCGTCGTAGTTGCCCCGAGTTTTGCTGATATTTTTTACAGCAACTGCTTTAAGAACGGTATCCTGCCGATCCAGCTGCCAAAGTCCGTAACGGAACAATGGATTCAAAAAGCAAGCGATCAGCCATACGAACTAAGCGTCGACCTGGAACAGCAAGTTATCTCTGACGGGGAACAAGACGTTTCCTTCGATATCCAGCCTTATCACAAAGAAATGTTGTTGAATGGCTGGGATGAAATTGCTGTGACGTTAACGTATGAAGATCAAATCGATCAATTCGAAAAAACAAATTCAAAGGGAGTGAAGACGTTGGGGATTTCTTAACGCTAGCAAAAGTAATGGATGCACATGAAAAATTACAAGAGGTGATTCACCGGACGCCTTTAGAAACATCGGCGACCCTCAATCAGCAAACCGGTCAAGACGTGTACTTGAAAATGGAAAACCAGCAAAAAACAGGAGCATTTAAAGTGAGAGGTGCTTCTTACAAAGTGGAAAGCTTAACGGATGAAGAGGCTCGGCGTGGAGTTATCGCTGCCTCTGCCGGCAACCACGCCCAGGGCGTAGCTCTCGCTGCAACAAAACGTGGTATCCAAGCGAAAATCTTCATGCCGGAAGCAACACCACGGGCAAAAGTTGAAGCGACAGAAGGCTATGGAGCAAGAGTCGTTCTCACAGGCGAGTCCTTTCAGGAAGCCTATCAGGCGGCCATGAAGGAGCAGGAACGCTTAGGGGCAACCTTCCTTCACCCGTTTGACGATTACGACGTCATGGCCGGCCAAGGAACGATTGCTGTTGAAATGCTTCAACAGCAGCCGGACCTCGATACCTTATATGTTCCAATCGGTGGGGGCGGCCTAATCAGCGGAGTGGCATTCGCAGCCAAACAGCTGAAGCCAGATATCCGAGTCATCGGTGTCCAATCCGCCAAAGCCCCGTCCACTTACAATGCCCTTTATAAAAAAGGACCTGAAAAGCTGACTTCCGTTGCTACGATTGCTGATGGAATCGCTGTGAAGGAAAAAGGGAAACTCACCTTTTCTTGCATCCAAAAGTATGTGGATCAAGTCATCACAGTCGATGAGCAAGAAATCGCTAAAGCCATGCTGATGTTATTGGAAAGAGAGAAGACACTCGTTGAAGGAGCAGGCGCTACAGCGTTAGCCGGTCTTCTTAGCGGGCAAGCTTCTTCTGACAGTCAGCGTTGCGGTGTGATTTTGAGTGGAGGGAACATGGATCTATCCAAACTTCCCTTGATCCGCAAGCTAGCCAACTCGAAGAAAATGGTGATCGCGTAACATGAAGACTGCCGTACCTTAAAGGTGCGGCAGTTTTTTGTGTGAAAAGGTGTTGAACAGGGAATGGGTGCATAACTCGTCCGAAATAGTGTAAGGTGCATCTAAAATGATGCAAGACGCGCTGAGTATGGTGCAAACATCATCTCAAATGGTGCAAGCTCCCATCCAAACGGTGTTCAACGAGAATGGTAAGGTGGATTTGGTATAAATAGACTTCATTTACAAGGAGGATTTCTAATGTCCGATCACCCTAAGAAATTCACGATGACACGAACGTTTCACGCCCCAAGAGACATCCTGTATGAAGCATGGACAGAGTCCGAACACCTGCATCACTGGTGGGCCCCTAGAGAAGACGCGGTCGAAGTGAAAGAGCAGGATCTCACTCGAAAGGGAGGCGACTACCAATATAAAGAGAGCGACAACCAAGGTCGTCCGGTATGGGGGAAGTTTAACTATCGCGAGTTAGAGGGACCGGAAAAACTGACCTACGTGCATTCCTACTTAAATGAGAAAGGCAAATTAACCCGTGGGCCGTATCATGATTATTGGCCAATGGAAGTGGTAAACACGGTTACCTTTTCAGAGGAGGATGGCGTGACTACTGTTCATTTTAAAGGGGAGCCAATTTATGTCACAGAGGAAGAAAGGGAGGCTTTCGAACAATCTCAGGATCAATTAAAACAGGGATTTAATGGGGCTTTTGATCAATTAGAAGAATACATCGAATCTATAAAAAGAAGAAAGTAAGAGGTAAACACCACCCTAAGCTAGGGTGGTGTTTTTTACTTAAAAAGTAAATGATATAGATAATTAGAACTAAACTAAAACTTTTTGAAAATTTGGGTTGTAAAACGCTTTCATCACATTTATACTGTTACTAAATCGATTTACTAAATCGGTTTAGTTAAAAGAAATTCAGAATATTGGAGATTTGAAAATGAGAAAAGTGACGATTGCAGATGTTGCAGCTCAAGCGAATGTTTCGAAGAGCACAGTATCTCAATACTTAAATAAACGATATGACTATATGGGCGAAAAAACAAAGGAAAAAGTGAAGGCAGCGATTGAAGAACTTGGTTACCAGCCGAACATTGTTGCCCGCAGCTTGAAACAAAAATCTACAAAAACGATCGGCGTGATCGTCGCCAATATCTTGCACACCTTCACAACAGAGGTTACAAGGGCGATAGAAGATTTTTGCAATGGATCTGATTTTCACACAATCATCTGTAATGCGGACGATGATCCCGATAAAGAAAAACATTATATTGAAATGTTACGGGCAAAGCAAGTGGATGGACTAATTATTTTTCCCACGGGTAACAACCGAGAACTTTATCAGCGCATGCTTGATGATCAGTATCCAGTTGTTTTTCTCGACCGTTCCGTTCAAGACATACCGGTATCAGCGGTCCTGCTAGATAACGAGAAGGCATCACAGTTAGCGGTCGACCACCTAGTGCAAAAAGGTTATGAAAAGATCGGTATAATCACTACGTCAATCATTAATCACATTACACCGAGGCTTGAACGTATTCAGGGATACGAAGAAGCAATTCGTAAGCACGGGTTACAATTAAATGAAAATTACGTTAAGAGTGCTGAGCCATCGGAAATTCAGGATAGGCTTAACGAACTGCTAAATCTCGATACACCACCAGAAGCCATTGTAGCTGGAAACGATCTCGTATTAATAGAAGTATTAAAGTACGTAAAACAAAATCATATTCGCATCCCTGAAGAGCTCGCGGTCATTGGTATTGATGATGTATCATTCGCAAGCTTCTACACACCAGCGATAACCACAGTCGCTCAGCCTACTTTCAAAATGGGGAAAATGGCAGCAGAAGTTTTACTCGATAAGATCAGCAAAAAGAAGATAAAGGATGATCGTCCGGACTTTCGTTTTGAACCGAAATTGATGGTGCGAGATTCTGTTTAATCGTAGAAGGAGGGTCATTGATGAAGGATGTTATGACGATGGGAGATGCGATGATCACATTCGATCCATCTCACAACGGTCCAATGAGATATTCTACATCTTTTGAGAGGAAAGCAGGAGGTGCAGAATTCAATTTTGCTATTGGCTGTGCCAGGCTTGGACTAAAGACTGGATGGGTAAGTCGCCTAGGAAATGATGAGTTTGGGAAATACATCCGTAATTTTGCAAGAGGAGAGGGAATTGATGTTTCTTCTGTGAAGTTGATGGATAACTATTCTACCTCGTTAAACTTTAAAGAAATTTTAGAAGACGGGAGCGGCAGGACTTTTTATTACCGGGAAAAATCCCCGACAGAGACACTTACAGAACACACGGTTGATTCACAAGCTTTTCGAAATGTACGCCTTTTCCATGTTACAGGTGTATTCGCTGCCATAAGTCCTGAAAAAAATATAAATCTCATGAAACGCGCGATAACCATTGCCAAAGACCAAGGCGCTCTCATCTCGTTCGACCCAAACATTCGATTGAAGCTTTGGAGCAAAGAAGAAGCGAACTATTGGCTGACTCAGTTGTTACCTTACATCGACATTATGCTCACAGGAACAGAAGAGGCAGATATACTCTTAGGAGAAAACGAACCTGAAAAAATTATTCAGGCTTGTAAACGGTTTGGAATCCTAAGCGTAGCTGTTAAAAAAGGTGCTGAAGGGGCTATTGCCCATCACGACGGACAAACCCTTTCGATGCCAGCTGTTCCTCCTTCTAAAGTTGTTGATACGGTAGGAGCTGGTGATGGTTTTGATGCAGGATTTGTTTATGGTCTGTTAAATAAGTGGTCTTTAAAGAGAACGCTTCATTTTGCCAACACCATAGGTTCTATGGTTGTGAGTGTATACGGCGATAATGAAGGACTGCCTGAGCTTGAAGATGTACAAGTGAAGTTAGGTGAAAAAGAATACGTCGAAAGGTGAGGATCCTATGAATCTTCAATTGGCGCTTGACAGGCTTGATGAAGAAACTTGCCTGCATTTGATTGAAGAAACCTACGAATCTATCGATTGGATTGAAGTCGGTACTGGAGTAATCAAAGAGTATGGAATGGAAATCATTAGAAAAATCCGTATAGCTTATCCATCTTGCACCATTGTTGCTGACATGAAGACATGTGATGCTGGTAGGCACGAAGCGGCTCAAGCTTTTGAAGCAGGGGCAGACATTACAACAGTGATGGCTTTTTCAGCTGATCAAACCATTTCAGATACGTTAAAAGTAGCCAGAAAATTCAGCGGACGCATAATGGTCGACCTTTTAGGAGTTCAGGACCAGCTACGAATTCATGAATTGGCGAACCTAGGCGTCGATTTAGTCAGTCTCCATTTTGGAAAAGACATGCAGGAACAAGGTGGTTTTGACGTTAGTGCGTTTCAATTGACAAAGGATTATCCAGACCTTGATGTTGCCGTTGCAGGAGGCATAAATGAAGATATCCTCTCAAATATTTTAACCCATCAACCAGATGCAGTCATTGTTGGAAGCGCCATCACAAAATCCTCTAACCCTAAACAAACCGCTATAAGGATGAAGGAAAGGATGAACGAGTATGAAGCAGACGATTCACACGGTGTCATATGAAGTATCTCAGGTGCTTAGCCAAGTAAACGAGGGTGAAGCCGAATCTTTTTCTAAAGCTATTCAACATGCCAGTCGAATCTTTATTGCAGGTGAAGGCCGTTCAGGTTTAATGGGAAAAGCGTTTGCGATGAGATTGATGCACGGGGGGTACCAGGTGTTTGTTATTGGAGAAACAATCACGCCGAATATTGAAAAAGACGACTTGTTAGTTGTCATCTCTGGCTCAGGCTCAACAAATTCACTGTCCCATTATGCAGTAAGTGCAAAAGAAGCAGGTGCGGAAGTGGCCTTAGTCACCACGAACGCACAATCTAAAATCGCAGAAGTAAGTGATCAGCTTCTAGTCGTCCCAGCAGCAACAAAGAAACGTAGGCTGGAGGAGCCAGAAACGATACAGCCGCTTGGAAATCAATTTGATCAATCGGTCCACCTTCTGCTCGATAGCATCATTATCTATACCTTAGAGCAAACCAACGAAGCATCGTATGAAGAAATGACAAGTCGGCATGCGAATTTGGAGTAGGAAGGAGACAGTTGAATGAGCACATTAGAGAAGATTAAACAAGCGAAAATCATTCCGGTTATTCGCAAAACGAATGAAGATAATATTTTGCCAATATGTGAAGCTTTAGTTCGTGGAGGCATCCAGGCTGTTGAAATAACAGCCGAGACTCCAAATGCTTCTAACTTGATCAAACTTGTGAATCAGAAACTTGGTGACAGGCTAATCCTCGGTGCCGGCACGGTTCTCGATCCAGAAACAGCCAGGCAAATGATTTCAGCAGGTGCTGAATTTATCGTATCCCCAACGTTAAAAGTTGAAACCATCCAGTTGTCAGCCCGTTATGGAATTCCTTGTATTCCGGGTGCTTTTACACCGACAGAAATGGTGACAGCTTACGAGGCAGGTGCCTCTATGGTGAAAGTATTTCCAGCAAACACTCTGGGACCAGATTACATCAAGAATATCCATGGCCCGCTCCCACATATTTCATTGATGGCAACAGGTGGGATCACATTCAATAATATGATGGACTACTTTAACCATGGAGCAGAAGTGGTCGGAATCGGAAGCCAACTTGTTAATGTTAAAGAATTGAAGACGGACACGGATTTTCATCATTTAGAGCAACGAGCTAAGGATTTCACGAAAAAAATCTCTTTAATACCAGCTTCGATTGGATAAATTGGAAGCGGATTCAATTAAATTTTTAAAGGAGGAACTTGTTTTGAAAAAGACAATCGCTTTATTCGTAGTTGGAATGATGAGCCTCGTCCTTGCAGCATGTGGAGGAAATGGAGAAGAAGCAAACGGTCAGTCCGGTGATGGAGGGAAGATTAAAATCGTTGCTGCGCATAACCAAACGTCACCTGAAAACCCTTACCAGATTGGGATGGAAGAATTCAAAAAAGCTGCTGAGAGTTCTGATGCAAACATTGAAGTTGAAGTGCATGCAGGAACCCTTGGAACGAGTGAGTCGGAACTTGTTGAGAAGCTGAAGCTTGGTGGGGCAGACGTGGTGCTTGTATCACCTGGTTTCATGTCCAAAACTGGAATTAAGGAAATTGATTTATTTGCGCTACCATACGTTTTTGACAGCTATGATCACTGGGAAAAAGTCGTTGACGGTGAGATTGGTAATCAAATGGCCGATATCATTAACAAAAAATCTAACAATGACTTCAAATTGTTAGGATACTGGACAGCAGGTGTGCGCCATTATTATGGTAAGAAGCCTTTAAATTCTCTTGAAGACATTGAAGGATTGAAGTATCGTACTCAGACATCTGGAGCGGTAGCTAACTATTGGGAAGAAACAGGAGCTGTACCAACATCTGTAGCCTGGGGCGAACTGTATCAAGCTCTTCAACAAGGGGTAGTTGACGCAGCTGAAAATGCTTATCCTTACTTTGTCCAGCAAAACCACCACAAGACTGAAAACGGAAAATACATCACTGAAACTGGCCATGATTACACGACTCGTTTCCTTTTGATTAATGGTAAAAAATTCGACTCTTATACTGAAGAGCAGAAGCAAGCAGTCATGGATGCAGCAAAAGCGGCTGTGAAGAAGGAACGCGAAGCGCTTTACACTC
Source organism: Halobacillus mangrovi (assembly GCF_002097535.1). Taxonomy (GTDB): domain Bacteria; phylum Bacillota; class Bacilli; order Bacillales; family Halobacillaceae; genus Halobacillus; species Halobacillus mangrovi_A. The sequence goes on along the minus strand of NZ_CP020772.1, from coordinate 2,908,656 downwards.
AAGAAGAAGAGTACAAGCAAAAAGCGATTGACGAAGGAGCAGAAGTCAATCAAATTGACCGTCAGCCGTTCATCGACCTAGCAAAACCAATCCAGGATAAAACAGCTGAAGAAGTCGGTGTAACAGATATGCTAGAGAAGATCAGAGAAATGAAATAATCAGAAGGTATGGCGAGGACACGCCCTAAACCGTGTGTCCTTCCCTTTCATCTTCTTGAAGAGGAGGTTGTACGAGCATGTTGATTAAACTACTCGAAAAAATACAATTGACGATCGGTGTTCTATTTCTTTTGACTTTCTTTATAACGATTGTCATACAAGTTGTTACTAGATTCATGGGGGTATCTGCTGTTTGGACAGAGGAAGTGGCTACCTATTCGTTTATTTGGTCTGTGTTTATGGGAGCATCTGTCATGCTGAATAGAAGAGAACACTTTCAATTCGACTTCCTTTTGAAGAAGCTGAAAGGAAAGGGTAAAGACAGTCTCTATTTGATTAATGATATTATTCTACTCGTATTTAGTTTTGCAATCTTTTACTTTGGCATAGAAGCCGTTCAGAGTTTCTGGAACTACAATTGGGTTTCCCTGCCGCAATTGAAAATGGGATATGTTTGGATATCTGTTCCTATCATGGGGGGCACAATGGTAATTTATACGTTGGCTCACATTTATAGAAACGTCCGAAATTTCAATACGAAGGAGGTTGCAGAATGATTGGTCCTATTCTAGTCGGTTTATTTATACTACTAATGCTCATTGGCATTCCGATTGCTTTTGTCATCGGTATAGTAGCTATGATTGGAATTATTAATGTGCCATACATTCCGGAAGTCACGGTCCCGGTTAAAATGCTAAATGGATTGGACTCCTTCGTTCTATTAGCCGTCCCGCTTTTCATCCTTGCTGCAAACTTAATGAACAGTGGACAGATTTCACAAAAGCTGATCGACTTTTCGTTGTCTATTGTTGGACATATTCGAGGTGGACTGGCGCACGCAAACATCCTTGTTTCGATGTTGTTTGCCGGTGTATCAGGCGCATCTCAAGCGGATACAGCAGGGGTAGGGAAAATTTTAATACCGAATATGAAAAAACAGGGATATGATACGGGAACAGCGGTTGGCATCACAGCAGCTTCATCTACCATTGGCGTTATTATCCCGCCAAGTATACCTATGATCATCTATGCAGGGCTGACGAACGTATCGGTTGGAGCGTTATTCTTAGTTGGAATTATCCCTGGAGTTCTCGTTGGATTAAGTATGATGGCCATCGTTTATTATCTTGCTTTAAAAAAAGGCTACCCAACCTATCAGAAAGCGTCTTTGAAAAACTTCTTTAAGCAATTCTTAGATGCCATTCCAGCTTTAATGACACCTGTCATCTTAATCGGTGGTATCATTACAGGGATTTTTACAGCCACAGAAGCAGCAGCCTTTGCATCGCTTTATACGGTCATTGTCGGAATGTTCTACTATAAAACATTGAAAGTGAAAGACTTTCCTAAGATTTTCGTAGATACATTGACGCTTAGCTCTTTATCTCTCTTTGCACTAGCTGCGGCTAACGCTCTTGGTGAATTGATGAGTTATTACCAGCTTTCAGCATGGGCTGAGCAATTTTTCGCAAACAATATCGACAGCAAATGGATCTTCTTACTGATTATCATTGCATTCTTCCTGTTTGTAGGGACATTCATGGATGCGATTCCGGCTATGATTCTATTCATTCCAGTGATTTTACCGGTGGCACTAAGCTTTGATATCAGTCCAATACTATTGGGAATCGTTACAATCATGACACTTGCTGTCGGTCTGGTTACACCACCATATGGTCTGTGTTTATTACTTGCCGCTAAAATAGGAAAGCTTCCTATTGAGCGATCATTTAAATCGGTTGTTCCTTATATTACAGTAGTCGTTGTTGTATTACTGGTCGTGGCCTTTATTCCAGGAGTCGCGTTCTATATTCCGGAGATGATAAATCCAAACTTGTTTTAGTTAGTAAAGAAGCTGAAAGTCTTATCTTTCAGCTTCTTCTATTATTTGGAGTGGTTCTATTAGAAAGAATTAAAATCTGATAAAAGCTGGATCCTGTACAAAACCAATTGATTCCAAGGCCATTTGCAAGCTTCTGAACGTAGCGATGGCTTTGAAGTTAATACCTAGAGATATCACAGTTTGAGTGAGTTCGGCACGCATTCCTGTCAAGATAGGCTGTACACCAAGCAATTTCAACGCGTTAAATATGGAATTTAAATTATGTGCTACCATCGTATCAATGATGGCTATACCAGAAAGGTCAATAATTAAATGGCTTAACTGCAGCCGTTTACTTTCCTCTAATGTTTTCTCAAGGATGTATTGAGATCGCTCTTCATTCATTTCGCCGATGATAGGAAGAACAGCGATGCCGTTTGTAATTGGAACAATAGGCATAAGCAGTTCTTGGATATTGGCATAGGCTTTAGTCATTTCATTCTTATGCTCATCCAAATAGACGCGGCTGTAACTATAAATGCACCGGTCTATGAGAGGATCAATGATGGAGATTGCGTCAATAACTTCATCAATGGTAATCGAAGACTGATCAGCTTCCTGCTTAATTGTTTTTAGAATGGCTTTCCTGAAAAAACGCAGTCCATCCAGGGATTCTTCAAGAGGGATATTTTCCAATACAGCGATTTCTCCCGCTTTTTTACTCCATTCTGTAATAAGGTCAAAATAGAGCTTTTCATCACCATATACAGCTTCTCCCAAATATTTAACGATGGTACTGCCAAACTCTTGTGCTTCTTGCTCAGTGAGAGAGAGATACTTTCTGGATTTTATCTTTTTAACAAGGTCCGGATCTTCTTCCATTCTCAAATCCAAAGCGAGTGTAGTAATCTCGAATCGATTGTTAACAATTTTTTCACCTATCAACTCTGCCTGTTTCCCCATGTGGCTTCCTCCTGTGTAATGTACCCATATTCCCTTATCAAGATGGTGATTCTCTAATTACAACGAGCATTTAATGAATCTATTATATTGATAAAACGTATTCATTAGTAGATGGTTTTATATGCGTATTAATAACCTTCTGACAAGGTTGATTTCCTATACTATAAAACCATAGTCTCTATTCTTTTTCAATAGAATGCTCGTTGAAATTACAGGAAATGTCATCCTTATTCCTGAAAACAAAAGTTATTGAGTGTTTTAGAAAATGTAGTTGTGAAATAATGGAAATTGTGAAATGCTAGGTTATGGAAAATTTTAAAATAAGGGGGAGGATGTCTATGCCATTTACTGATCATGAAAAGTTTATCATCCAGTCAAAAGAGGGGTACACACCGAATATAGGCCGTGTACTTTCGATGATGGAATATACAAGAATGACAACGATCGAAGCGGTCCAGGCGCTAACGATTTCTCAGCTGGATTATCGTGTGAATGGGCAAGGGAATTCTATCGGGTGCCTTTTGCACCATATGGCCTGTGTCGAGGAAGTCTATCAAATCATCACGTTTGAAGGTCGAGACCCAAATGAAGAAGAGTTACATAAAATTGAACTTGGTCTAACGCTCGGTGAAAAAGCCCATGAGGTCATGCATGGCAGAGAGCTTGATTTTTATCTAAATCAGCTTCAGCAGGTACGTGAAGAAATGCAAAGACGTTTTAAAGAAAAAGATGATGCGTGGTTGGATGAGATTTCTCCATTTGGCCCCAATCATAAAGCCAATAATTACTTCCGCTGGTTCCATGTGTTTGAGGATGAGCTGAATCACCGCGGACAAATTCGTTTGATCCGTAACCACCAACAGAGGAGCTGCTAGTTTCCCCCGACTGTTGCTCAAACACGGAGACAACATAGATGACATCATTTTCTAACGAATCCTGTTTTTAATTCTACTATTTTTTTAGAAATGATCTCTTTATTTTCAAGAGAAAGAAATATACGAGGCGTCTGACTCGGTTGGAAGAAGTAGATTTGTGGATGACAGAAACAGATATGAAATGGAACTAGTAATGATAGTGAGTGGAAGGGAAATGGCACCCATTGGAGCATTTCTTAGAGATTCACCACTAATTATTTTGCCCAATTGATAGGTAACCAGTTTTAATTTTTAGCTTGGTCAAATCGCCTTTTGAGAGTGTACATAGAAAAGCCGTGTTTGGTTTTGTAATCCATCACGGCTTTTTTCTATGATTTATACATTTTCCTGATGGTCGGATCCCCACTCATGCATCAATTCAAGTATTGGCATTAACGTCTCTCCTTTAGCCGTCATCGAATATTCAACTTTTGGCGGGATCGTCTCATACTGTTTTCGGCTTACAAGTCCATCTTCTTCTAGTTCTTTTAGCTGCTGGGTCAGCACTTTATGGGTAACACCGGGAAGCAGTCTTCTGATTTCGTTATATCTTAGTGTCCCATCTATACCTAAGTGCCACAAAATTACCGTCTTCCATTTTCCTCCGATTTTTTTCAATGTATATTCAATTGAGCACTTCAGTTTACCATGTTCATCTGTAGGTGTACTCATGATTAATCCGTCCTTTCTTACCTCTAAGATAGTTTCTCACAAAAAAGTGCATTCTTACATGGAGAGCACTTCATCTTTATAATGAAGTCAAATCCTATCTAGGAGGAATAAAACGATGATACCATATCCAAGAGCTTTTTCTCATATTGGACTATCTGTCCCTGATTTAGACGCAGCAGTGAAATTTTACACGGAGGTATTCGGTTGGTATACAATAATGGAGCCATCCGAAGTGGAGAACGATGATACGCCAGTCGGACAAATGTGCCGGGACGTATTTGGGGATGACTGGGAAACTTTCCGCATTGCTCACTTAGCGACAGGAGATAAAATCGGAATTGAACTGTTTGAATTTCCACATAATGAACAACCTGAAAATAACTTTGAATACTGGAAAACAGGAATCTTCCACTTCTGTATTCAAGACCCCGATATCGAGGGGATGGTTGAGAAGGTTAAACAACATGGTGGAAAACAGCGCATGCCGATTCGAGAATACTATCCGGGTGAGAAACCATATAAGATGGTGTATGTTGAAGATCCTTTCGGAAATATCTTTGAAATTTACACGCATAGTTATGAGTTTACGTACTCCCAAGGGGCTTATTAAAAAAAGAAACCGGCGCTTACCCTTAAAGGATAAGTGCCGGTTTCTTAGAATTCAGCTGCTAAGTGTTTGATCCACTTCTAAAAACTCACAAACAAGATGCAGCAAGTCTGACTGCTCGGGACCGTGGCAGACCATATGCTTGGATTGAGGCAGAAAGTGGAGGGTTTTTTCAGTGGATTGGATTGAATCATAAATGAACTGGGCACTCTTTGGGGGAAGCAGCCCGTCTTCTGCTCCTTGAATGATGAGTGCAGGAACTTTCACTTGATGAAAGAAAGGACGTAAATCATTTACAAGCTTCTGGAATTCAAGCGAAGCACTCATAGGAGCGGCTCCCATGCGTCTAATATATCGCTGGAACAAATCATTTTCCTTTAAATCTCCTTGTAATCCTTCTTTTGCCATTTTCAAGATATCTTTTGCCAATTGTGCCGGGTCTAAATAGTGAGCGGAGGTGCTTAATAAAATCAGTTTGTCTACGGTGTATTTGGTAGAAAGATAAGCTGCAATGACTCCCCCCATAGAGTATCCGATGAGGTAGACTTTGTCGCATTCTGAAATCAATCCTTTTAAATCATCTTCTGCTTTGTCCACCCATTCCCTGTACTCTTTTTCTTCCAGTGATTCACCTTCGTCATGTCCAGGGAGAATAGGAACCTTCAGTTTCCATTCGGTGCTTTCCTTTAATTTATGATAGAGGGGTTCCAGCTCATAAGGTGCTCCTCCAAATCCGTGTATGAACAAACAGCCAATCGTCATATAACCACTCCCTTTAATCTCATCCTTTTTATATTACCCGCCCCGGCTCTTTTTAATATTAAAATACTCATAGAATCAGCCTTATGGTAAAAATGCCTTGATCTTCTCAGAAGACTCCTTCAATGAAGGATTGACGTCTTATTTAAAGGAGTTTTTCTTAACCTCTTTCTTTTAAATGAAACGGAATGTGAGCTACAGACGGATGGAGTAAAGAATGTGAGTGGAAGGAAGAGAATAAAGCAGAAAAAAACACATTACTTGTCTATGGGTTTAGGTAACTTAAGTTATCTCCTCGTTGGATTGCGCCCATAAGATCCCTTACTATTTTTCATGATAGATTGGGGATGCCCTTGGTTTTCTCCCGGTTGTTAAATATCAGGATTTCTTGGAAGAAAATTTGGGGTATAGGGAAAAAAGAAATTGAATTTAGAAAGAAATCAGCATTCTAAAAAGAGAGTGATTCTATAAAAGGAGGTTTCTTAATGAACGCTCTTATAACTTTTGTAGGAGATGTTGTGTCTTCTATTTGCAACATTGATCGCTCTAAAAGAAGAGCAAAAGGACATTTATTAGGAATGTGCTGTCTTGATTGAAAATCGTTTAACAAGAATTTATTATAATTTTTACGATAATTTCACTTTGTGAGGGAATATACAGGTATGATCAAGAGTAAGATGGGTAAGGCCTTCCACCTGACCCGTGTTACAGGTCTGATGAAATGATAAAATAGAAAAAAGATATTAAAGGAGTGCTCATTCATTGTATCTGAGTGATGTAAAGAACCTTAAGTTTTATAGCCAGCTATCTTTGAAGCAAGTAGAAGACCGGCTTTTGATTACGGCTGATTTTCCAAAGGAATTTTTGATAGAGAATCAAATGAAAGATCCTTTTCTGTATGTCACGTTATACGTACGTGGAGGAGCAAGAATCAAAATCATTGATGAAGGCACAGCGAAGCTTTATATTCCTAGTCCCAAAGATATTGACCCAGAGACCTATAAATACATTATTGAATTTGCAAAAGACCATGCTCCTCAGTTTAAGAATCGAACAAGGAGATAATAACTAACAGACGCTTTCCTATAAGAGAGCGTCTTTTTTTGTTTTTTTGTAATGTCTCTGTAACATTCTTAATAATTAAAAATCTATCTAGTGGAGAGCTTCTTCTGAGAGCGACAAAGCTTCAATTCTCCTATATTTTATCCAGATGGTTCCCAGGTGCCTTCATTAGCTGTCCTCTACTCTTAAAATGCCTATGAACTAGATGAAAACCCTAATCCACGAAGCAACAAAAGGTCCTTAAACCAGTGAAAGTCATAGGGATTTAACGGTCCTGTAATCCCGTGCAAAGAGAGTTAAAGTATAATAAAGACAATCACAGAAGGGGGAATTCTTAATGAGAGAAACCATTCATAATTATAACCAATTAATGATTATGTTAGATGAATTTTTGCGAGAACCGACTCGTTTTTGGGATGAATTTTATTCGGACCGGGACAAGCCTGGTCCATTTTTTGAAAATGCTCCGGATGAGAATTTGGTAGCGTACTTAGATGAAGGACTGATCTCAAAAGGAAAAGTGCTTGAGCTGGGCTGTGGACCTGGTAGAAATGCTGTCTATTTGGCTGAGAAAGGGTGGGAAGTAGACGCCGTAGACTTGTCGGAAACGTCATTGGAGTGGGCTAAAGAGCGAGCACAAGAAAAAAAGCTTAATGTGAAATTCATAAAAGAAAATATTTTTGACTTAGATGTAGAAAAGGGAACCTATGATTTAGTTTATGATTCTGGCTGTTTTCACCATATCGCTCCACATCGAAGAATGTGCTACATAAATTTAATAAGAAAAGCCTTGAAGCCCGAGCGGTGGTTTGCCATCACGTGTTTTGTTAAAGGAGGAAGATTCGGAGGTGCAGAAATGACAGATTGGGAAGTGTACAGGGAAAAAAGCTTGAAAGGTGGTTTGGGCTTTACGGAAGAAACGCTCAAGAAGATCTTTCACCAATTTCAACCTATTCAGATTAGAAAAATGAAGGAAACTGCAGCCTCAGAACCTGTCTTTGGTATTCCAGAACTGTTGACGGCCTTATTTCGTTATTAAAGGAGTATCTCATGAATTTATTGAATCTAGCAGAAATAATGAGCAAGGAATCGAAACAAGATCGTTTAATCCTGGGAATAGACGGATTGAGCAGATCAGGGAAATCGACATTTAGCCAACGATTGGCGAAGACATTTGAAGCAGGCGACAAAAATGTACAGCTCCTCTCGATCGATGACTATATTGTAGAACGAGAAAAGCGATATGACACGCAGTACAAGGATTGGGAGGAGTACTATTTTCTGCAGTGGAATATAGTTGAATTAAGAGATTCACTTTTTCATCAATTAAAAGAGGAAGATGAATTAATCCTTGCTCGCTATGATTCGCAAACTGACCGTCATAGAAAAGAACTCGTGGATATGACCAAATTTGACATAGTAATTGTTGAAGGAGTTTTTCTTCAAAGAGAGGAGTGGAAACCTGTATTTGACTGGGTAATCTATCTTCATTGTCCGAGAAAGAAAAGGTGGATGAGAGAAAGTAAAGCAACGAGAAGGAAGATCGACAAATTTCAAAACAGGTATTGGAAAGCGGAGGACTATTACTTACAAAAAGTAAGACCTTTAGAAGAAGCAGACTGGATTATCAATACTTAATTACTCTTTTTGGGCAAAAAAAACAGGCAGTTTCCTACCCTTCATCAATTCTTCTTATATTCCAAAAGCGGTGTTTAAAGCTATTGGAATTAATTTGATCAGCCATCCGTTCCGCATCAAGTCTTCCTTGAAATATTTTGTCTTCCTGACTGCTTGTATTCTTAAGCGTTTCCGTCCGTCCATCTCTGATTCTTATGAGTTTGTAAATAGAACTCACCTCACTTTTTAACCTATTGAATCTGTAATAAAATTATCTCATGATAATTTTTGAAAAGATACCACGAATGACGCCTTTTCGTAACAAAAATACCTACAGAGTCCGACAATATTCACAAATTTGGTTTTTAAAAATGACTGGATCTATATCCAAACACAAACGGAATCATTGTCATTGGTATAAATATCTGGTTGACATTGAGAATCATTCTCTTTATAATTATTTTTGCAATTGATATTCATTTTCAATTATTACTTACATAAACACAGGAGGATTACGATGTTCTTGAAAAATAAGCTGGTATTATTATTGATTGTTATCGGACTAGTTTTATCTGCATGTGGACAGGATGAAAACACTTCTAGTGAGGATACAGAGAAGGATAAAGCTTCTCAAGAAGAAAAAGAGCAGGCTTCCAATGAAGGTGCAGAAGAAAACGATGAGAGTGAAGAAGCGAATGATCAAGAATCAGACTCTGAATTTGTACAGGCTTACAACGAAGGAAAGGCCGAGCTAGCTAAAGCTGGTGAGGGAGAAGAAGTTGACTACGATAAAGTGATTGATCTTTATAACAATTCGTTGAAAACATTGGTAGCCAACCGTGACGGAAACATTGATCAACAAATATCTACTGCTCTTGAAGCAGGTAAAAGTGGAGAAATGGATGGTCAAATCGTTAAACAGATCTTTGACAAGCTTACACAGAAAGTATTCTATCTGACAATTAAACATGAATTCCAGGAAATCAGTGAAAGCTGGGGAGACAAAGAGCTGGCGAAGGAAGAAATCGCTGAAGCGAAAGAATTTTATACCGTATTGAAAGAAACGGTTGAAAAGCGTGATGCTGCGTATGACACAAACATGGTAGATCAGATCGAGGGTGGTTTCAACGAAATCGAAAAAGCCGTCGAAAATGATGATAAACTTGGGTTTGAATTAGGAAAGCAAGTCGTCGACAAGACGATGATGAAAACCTTCTATCTTGCAGCCGGGGCCATGCCGCATGGGTATGCATCCAAAGCAGCTAAGGAAGCTAAAGAAGATCCTGAACACGCAAAAGTTGAGCAAGCAGAAGGCTGGGCATTCTACCAATCCGTTTCCGATTATATCTCTGAATATGCCCCTGATGAAGCAGCTGTCATTGAAGAGAATTTCAATCTTGAAACGGACGTCAAAGAACTTGACCCAGAGGCTGTGAACAATGCGTTTGTCCGTGGTCTTGCGAAAGTAGCCCTTCACGAATATGAAGAAAGTGAAGAAGACTGGGGAGAAGACAAATCCGTAATCACGGGTCTTGAAGGTGCTTTGTTCATTGATATGATTGCAAGCGATATTAAGCGTGTACAAGGAGAAGAAGCTTATAATACCTTGAATGAGCAAGCTCAAGGCTATTTAGAGGCTGTTAAAGCAGATGAGAAGCAGCAAGCAATGGATGTTCTTGAGAAAATCGAGGAAACATTGAACACTGTCATTGAAGAAGCTAAGTAAGCACGCAAGAAATAGGTTATGATAGATGTAAGAAACCTTGTTTTTCGAAACAAGGTTTTTTACTTTGATTTTGGACAATTGAGGTGGCAAGATTGCGTATTTTAGTTACAGGAGGAGCGGGGTTTATAGGATCTCATGTCTGCTCCAGACTTATTAATGAAAATCATGAGGTCACCATTGTGGATAATTTTGACCCTTATTACGATCCTGATCGAAAAAGGCGCCAATTGGATCAAGTGAAAAGAGCAGGGGACTTTCATTTTTATAAAGTGGATTTAACCGATAAAGAAGCCTGTCAGAAGATTTTTAAAGATCAGTCCTATGATGCCGTTATTCATCTCGCTGCTCTGCCTGGAGTGGCTTATTCAGTAAAAGAACCTTTAGCCTATGTCCATTATGATATTGAAATGACGATCAACGTACTGAAAAGTGCAGGGGAGGCCGGAGTTCCTCATGTTATTTTTTCATCTTCGTCGTCTGTATATGGAAATCAAGAAGGTCGTCCGTTGACCGAAGATATGGCTGATGGGAAAGTCGTTTCCCCTTATGCTGCCTCTAAGTTCGGGGCAGAATCCTTTTGCCATTCCTTTCAGCACATCTATGGTTTTCGATTGTCCATTCTTCGCTTTTTTACTGTCTATGGTCCCTGGGGAAGACCGGACATGGCAATTCCCAAATTTGCGGACTTGCTTTCCAATCGTTTGCCGATAGAAGTATTTGGGAGTGGAACAGCGCGTGATTATACGTATATTGATGATATCGTCGATGGTGTCTACGCCGTCTTAGGTCAAAACCACTTAAATGAGACGTTTAATATTGGATATGGAGAGCCTGTCACAATGGAACGACTGCTCAAGAATTTTGAAAAATTTTATCCGGACATGGAAATGGTACAAAAGCCGTGGCGGACGGGGGATGTCGTTCAAACCTGGTCAGATATTTCAAAAGCGAAAACGCTACTTGGCTATAAACCTACTGTTTCCATAGAAGAAGGAATTGAACGTACAGTGCGTTGGATGAATTCATGCACCAAATGAAGCGTTATGTACAATGGGGAGGCAGAGTAATTGTCGGGGTTTGTTTCATATGGTTAACATCCATCGCTTTTGACCTTTCGTATATTCTTAGTGAAATGAAAGTTCTGTTTCATAACGGATGGATCCTTCTAGCGATGACCATTGCTTATCTATCCGCCTTCCTTCTGAGAGCGAAAGCTTGGCAGATGTATGTAGATGAGCGAATGCCTTTCAAGCGTTTTGTCGATGGATTGTTCTATAGCTTATTTCTTAATCATCTGCTTCCGATAAAAGCCGGAGATCTAATTCGGACAGGGTACTTAGCAAGCTCAAATCAAGTCAGTTGGAAATCAGCTCTTGAGTCCGTAATTATCATGAGGATTCTCGATTTATTGATTCTTGGATTCATCGCTTTGGCAGGTGTCTTTTATTTAGGCATGTCGATCTCTTATTTATTCATGGTTGGGTTGATCGTAGGTGGAGCTGCGTTACTGGGCCTTATCCTATTAAAAGAAAAGTGGAGAAAGGTGATTTTTTCACAAGCAAAGCAAGCAGGATCGATTATTTTTTCGGTAAAAGGGATAGTGCTCGTTCTGCTGATTGTAGTAAGCTGGATTCTGGAAGCTGTCATCGTATTTGCGGTTTCCACTCAGTTTGAAACAACGCTTACGTTTCTGAAGTCAATCTGGGTGAACAGTTTTACGATTGCTGGTCAAGTGTTCCATTTTTCCCCAGGTGGGATTGGCACCTATGAAAGCTTCATGAGCTTTGGATTAAGGGCCTTTCAGGTCCCGATCAAGGAAGCGTACACCATTGCCATCCTGACCCACGGATATAAATTCATTTTTTCATTTGTTATCGGTTTTTATTTGATTCTCTCTGCTCCTATTTCATGGAATACCATAAAGCTCTGGATGAAAAGAAAGGAAGATTAGTATGAAACAGGCCTCCACATTCGAGGTGATTGCCGCACGAGGCTGGAATTTATTAAATGAAGGCAAGCCGTTCACACCGATTTTTGTCATCGGGACGATGCTTCTTTTTTATATGAAAGAATGGGGAGACCCTTCCTTCTGGCAGGCAGCTGGATTCAGCTTTTTGTTTGTTGTGCCTTCACTTGCTCTATATTACCACTACGATTTTCCTCTCTTGCTGAGGAATTATCTTTGGATTCCTTTCGTCGGTTATTTGATCGTGTATGGAGAAGTGAACCTGGCACTCTTAGGATTCGCGCTAGGACTTTATTACTTTTTCACGGTCTTTTTTTGGGGAACCTTCTATTATCATTTAAGAATTGGTACGTCTTGGCTGAACTTTACGCGGTTCTGGAAACTTGTTTTAAAAAATAGTGATTCGACAAGCGGCAATGCTCAGGAGCAGATGCCGAAATTCTTGCTGATTCTATCCGTTTGGGAGTTGTTCTTCGTTCAGACTACTGAGGGCCGTTCAGTAGATATCGTTGGGTATGCCTTGTTCCTTGTTGGGGTGTGGGCTTTATCCTGGGTGCTTCATCGTTATTTATTCGATTGGAAACCGGAGGTGAAACAAACCTACACAGAGCCTGTAAAAGACCATGAGCAACCCAATGATAAAGTAATTATGATTGTCATTGATGGAATGAGAAAAGAACGTTTCCAGGAAGCGAACACTCCATTTTTGGATAAACTACGCAAAAGCGGAACAGAGTACGCCCAGATGGAAACAGTCTATCCTGCGCGGACAGTTGTTTGTTTTTCATCGATGATGACGGGGACGTACCCGAAAGAACATGGCATCAAATCAAACATGGTGTGGAAGCTTGGGATTAAGGTGGAATCTATATTTGACTCCTTAAGAAAAGTTGGAAAGAAAGGGCGGCTGCTTGGAGTTGCTCATCTGATTGATGCTATGGGAGATGATGTCGATTCTTATACCGCTGTCATGGATAATGATTCCGTGGATAAGGGGATTTTGGAAAATGCGAAGCAGATCATGGAAAAAGAGAACCTGGACTTTTTCAATATCCAGTTGATCTCTACCGATCAAACCGGACATAGCCGTGGGGTCCTCTATGATGAATACATTCAAAAAATCGAAGAGGCGGACCGTTTAATTGAAGAGTTTGTATCCTGGATGGAAACGAAGGGATACATGGATAATACCACCTTGCTTATTTGTGCTGACCATGGACAGGCGGATGGAATCGGTGGGCACGGTCATTTGGACGAAGGAGAACGTTACGTTCCATTCTTTATGTGCGGACCAACCATTGAGGAAGGAAAAGTGGTAGATGACAAGCACAGTTTAATCTCTGTTGCACCAACAGTGGCTCACTTACTCGGTGTTCCTTTACCGAATCACAGCCGCGGAACTATACTGACAGATGCAATGAAAACGACAAGAAAGGAATCTCAGCATGAAGCAGAAAGTCATCGTATTTTTACCAGCACACAATGAAGAAGAATCGATCGCAGAAGTGATTCAAAAAATACCTCGCAACTTCCATCCATTGATCAAGGTGGAGGTGCTTGTCATCAATGATGGCTCAACAGATAAAACGGTAGAGATAGCCAGAGAGGCTGGTGCCGATCACATATTTTCACATACCGAAAATAAAGGGTTAGGGGCTTCTGTACGAGAAGCTTTGAAGCAGTCATATCAATTAGGAGCTGATATCGGTGTCATGATTGATGCGGATAATGAGTATCCGGCCTGGGAAATACCCGAATTGATTCAGCCAATCCTTGAGGGAGATTACGACTATACGATGGGGTCAAGATTTTTAGGGACCATTCAAGGGATGAGATTGCATCGCCGATTAGGGAACTACTTCTTTACCTTTTTACAATCGGTGCTGCTTGGAAAATGGATTTACGACGGTCAATCGGGGATGCGTGCCTTCTCAAGACAGGCGATGGAGCATGCTGAAATTATCCATGACTACAACTATGCACAAGTCCTTACCCTGAACCTTGTGAGAAAAGGGTTTCGGGTTAAAGAAGTGCCTATTACGTACCAGGTTCGATCAAAAGGACAGTCATTCATCAAGTTCCGAGCCTATATGACTTCGGTGCTTCCGGCAATTGTCAAAGAAATGTCACGTCCTTTGAAAAAAGTTGAGATTAAGCGCCGTCCTTTAGAACTAAAGGGTTCGGCTCAATCAAAGGCGGAATGAATACGCTTTTTCTTATTGACAATGATATTGATAATCTTTATCATTTAATTGACAGGAGTTGCTATGCATGAAAAAATTCAGTTTATTTCTAGCTATGATGCTGTTCATCACGTTCTCTATACAAACCAATGTGGCTGCATACTCTTATGGCGATCCTAGTGAAGAGAAGATTGCTGAAGTTTATAAGGACATGGTCGTAAAATTAAATCAAACGCCTCCGAACTTTGAGGAAGCGGAAGCTCTTTACAATACTGTAAAAGAAGAAGTCGATATGCATATGGGAGAAGATGTATCCGAAGTGATCCTCGACTCCATTGAAAATAAAGACAAAGAAGCAACCATTGAAAATATGCAAAAGCTTTTGGCGTTGAACATTTCCAGACGCCTTGAAGCCATTGAGAAGAATTTTGATGATTATGATACAAGTAAGAAGTTGTTGGCTAAGGGAAATGCTACATATGAAGCTTTATCCCCTGCCGTGGCAGACGAAAATTCTGAATTGGATGGCAAAATCAAAGATGAATTTGATCAAGCACTTGAAGCTCTAGGAAACCCTGGTTTATTCGGCGTAGGGGAGAAAGAATCAGATAAGGAACAATTTGTTTCAAGTAAGGATTTTATTTTAGAAGAATTGAAACAACCCTTTGATATTGAGGAATACAGTGCCGGGCACTTTACTGAAAGTGCGACAGAGGGAGAGAATGGAAGCCAATCTGCTGTTGATAAGTATACAGACTTTTCTGAATTGAAAAATTGGCTCCCTCTCTTGGTCATTGGTATAGTCATCATCGGTGTTGTCATTTATTTTATTCGAAGAAAAAAATGATCCCAAGCGTAGAAGAGGTGTAGGTTCATGGAAATCCAAGCGTTGTTAATCACTTTTCGTGAGGTGTTAGAAGCCCTTTTGATCGTCGGTATCATTACCACTTTCCTCAAGAGGACAGACAACAAGAAATTTACTAAATATGTGTGGCTGGGAGCAGGACTCGCCATTCTTGCAAGTGTAGGAGTAGCGATGTTGTTTCAAGTTGTATTCACAAGCTTTGCAGCCATGGGCAGCGAGATGTATTTAAAAGTCAGCATCATGCTGGTGTCATCCTTGTTACTGACTCAAATGGTCTTTTGGATGGCTAAACACAGTAAAAACCTTAAAGGGCAAATGGAAGGCAAGATTGGTAAATTAGTGACGACAGGGAACGTCGTCGGTATGGTCATCCACTCTTTCTTAGTCGTTCTTCGTGAAGGAGTTGAAACGGTTTTCTTCTTCGCTGCGATTACGGGCGGAGACATCGAAAAAGGTTTTCAAGGATGGGGAGCCATTACAGGGGTCATTATTGCTTCTGTCATCAGCTACCTGTTCTTCAAAGGGACTATGCGTATTCCTTTGAAATCCTTCTTTAAAGTGACTGGAGCTTTTATTGTCATGATTGCTGCAGGTCTTCTCGTACAAGGTATTTCTATGATGCAAGACTTGCAAATGATCGGAAGTGTTATGCCTCATGTTTACAACATCACTTGGTTACTTCCAGAACACCCAATTGATTATGCACACTTCTTACGTGATACAGGAACAGCGCCCCTTCTTTCCGGCGATGTAGGAATCTTCCTGAAAGCTTTGTTTGGATATTCCTCCATGCCTTCTCTTGAAGAAATGCTTGCCTATATCGGGTACTTTGTTGTTATTTACCTTTTAGTTACGGCAAAGAATCAAGAACCAGCCAAACAAAAGGTAGAGAAAGTTCAAAAACAAGTAAAGCCTACGTATTCCAATCAAGCGGCAGGACAGAACGTTAAATAAATGAGTTCAAATGCAAGGCGTAATTTCGATTATGCCTTGCATTTTCTATGTATGATCAAAAAGGAGCAGTCAGTCATGAAGCTGAGTCTAGATGATTCCAATAAAAAAATCACTTTAATTGCCTGGGCAATGTTTTTGATTTTCGTGAGCTATACATTGTATTTCAGACTCGTAGATGCAAGTGAATGGGCGAGGTCCTGGGACCAGGTAGATTTTGCCCTTGGAATCACGGATTACGATCTTTTTTCCATGCAGCCACATTTCCCAGGCTATCCTTATTTTATCTTAGGTGGCATGATGGTACATAGATGGGTTGGAGATCCTATCCATGCCCTATCTGTTTTTAACACGATGATAACATTGAGTTCCCTTGTTCCGATCTACTTGTTATTCAAGAGAAGATCGCCTGTTCTTCAAGCGCTTTTATTCACGGCTGTCATTCACTCTATGGGGTATTTGTGGGTCATGAGTACGGAAGCGATGAGTGAAGCGGCAGCGGTCTCTGTGCTTTGGTGGTATGTATGGAGTCTATATCAAGCAAGCAGGTCTTCTGCGTTAGGCTGGCGAATTCTCCCTCTCTTTCTTTTCAGTGTTTTGTTGGGAGTGCGTTTATCCTACCTCCCCTTCGGTTTAGGTATTCTTTGGTTTTGGTGGAGAGAACGGAGGGCTTTTCTAACGAAAAAGTCTTACGCTCAGTTTATTTTAATCCAATCTTTTCTTGCCGTAGGTTTTCAACTCATTTGGGTAGTTGGATTGTTGCTTTCTACCGGCAGTTTTAGTACGTTTATCGAGCTTGCTTTTGGTTTCGTTGCCGGTCATTTTACGGAATGGGGAGGAGCGGTGACTGCGGATTCGATGCCGCTGTGGGAAAGGATGATCATGCTCTTTTTCTATAATCTAGGCTGGACAGCCCTTAGCGCTAGGTCCTGGGTTATCCTTGGGTTATACGTTACATTATTCCTGTTGATCATCTTTCAGTTCTCAAAGACAAGATTTAAAAAGGATACGTTTTTACATGGTCTCTTACTTTTATGGATCGCCTATTTCTTATGGGCGCTTTTTGCACAGAACATTGATAAGCCAAGACACATCTTGCCTTTGTCCGGATTATCTGTGTATATTCTGCTTCATTTCTATGCTGACCGAGCGAAAATGGTTGTCATCGGGGTGGGTATATCCCTTGTGATTGTCCAAACCTGGGTCGGTCAAGGTTTGGCTGAAAAAAAAGCAGAGCATCCACCTGCCGTTTATCAACTTACTCAACATATAAGTGGCCTAAAGGGACAAAAGGTGGTATATACTTGGGAAGAGTCACGCGTGATGGACTATCTTTCAGTTGATTTCGCATACAAGAAGATTTTTACGTATGACTATTTTCAATCCGAATTGACCTTCAATAAGGATAAGAGAGTCTTATTGACGGATCATGTCATAAAGGGATTCGAAAAGCAGGGGTATGATGTGCAAAATAGAGTACGAAAAATCGCTGAATTCAATTCAAATGATCTGTATGATCCCGTGTACGGGAAGATAGAGCTTTACGAATGGATAAGGAAGTAGAAGAGGTGTTTGTTAGTGAAATTAGCCGTAGTAGGAACAGGGTATGTCGGTCTGGTGACAGGAGTTTGCTTAGCGGAAATCGGTCATCAGGTTACGTGTATTGATATAGATGAAGAAAAGGTTGAAAAGATGAAGAAAGGGATACCCCCTATTTATGAGGAGGGATTGGAATCCTTAATGAAGCAAAACATTCAAGCAAGGAGACTGTTCTTTTCGAGCAAATTTGAAAAAGGCTTGGAAAAGGCTGATGTTATATACCTTGCTGTAGGAACCCCGCAGTACCCGGATGGGACAACAGATTTAACAGCAGTAGAGAGCGCAGCAAAAAGCATTGCCCATCACCTTGTTCAAGACGCAATCATTGTCACCAAGAGTACGGTTCCTGTGGGATCGAATGAATATCTTAAATCGTTCATTCATTCTCATTTGAAAAACGATGTTTCCATTGAAGTGGTACATAACCCTGAGTTCTTACGGGAGGGCTCAGCGATTCACGATACGTTTCATGGAGATCGTATTGTGATTGGAGCAGAGAATAAGCAGGCAGCTGCTGTGATTGAACAAATAAATCAGCCGTTAGATCTCCCTTTGGTTGTCACAGACATCAAAAATGCTGAAATGATTAAATACGCTTCGAATGCTTTTTTAGCAACAAAAATCAGCTTCATTAATGAGATTGCGAATATATGTGAAAAAATAGGGGCGAATGTAGAAGATGTTGCCTATGGAATGGGGTTGGACAAACGAATTGGACACCAATTTTTAAAGGCAGGTATCGGTTATGGCGGTTCCTGTTTCCCGAAAGATACCAATGCCCTGGTACATATGGCCGGTGGAGTCGACCATGATTTTGAATTGCTAAAATCAGTGATTCGTGTTAATAATCAACAGCAAATATCTCTTGTTCAAAAAGCTAAGCAGCGTTTAGGCAGTCTCGAAGGGAAAAGGGTGGCGGTCCTGGGGCTCGCCTACAAACCGGGTACAGATGATATGCGAGAGGCAGCCTCCATCGTCGTGATTCATCGACTGATAGAGGAGGGGGCGGAGGTAACGGCTTATGATCCGTTTGCGATGGAAAATGCCGCACCTATTTTGCCCCAGCAGGTGTGGTTTGCCAAAACGGCTGCGGAGGCCCTTCATGATGCTGAGGTAGGTTTTATCTTAACGGAATGGGATCAAATCAAAAACTTATCACTAAAAGATGTGAAAGATCTAATGAAGGCGGATCCGATCATTTATGATGGGAGAAACTGTTTCCAATTGGACGATGTACGCCAGCATCTGATCGAATATCATTCTGTCGGGCGTCCTAGTATTGCGGGTGATTTAAGAAGTAACTAGACAAATGGCTGTCGAGAAAATCTCGACAGCCATTTTTATTTAAAAATCTCCTGTATTTGCAAAAGTTCAACAATCTTTTACATTCCCGTAACCTATTATTATTATTCTATTAAAGTTTCCTCCTTACACTAATACTCGCAATCTACTTAGGAGGTATCATACTTATGAAAAACAACTTGAAGAAGGTGCTCTCTGTAACGGCGCTATCTACTATGCTTTTTGGAACAGCTACGGGAGTGACTCAGAACCAAAACGTAAGTGCGGAGGAGAATGAAAAAGGATCTGAAGTGAAAAATGTCATATTCCTAGTTGGAGATGGAATGGGTCCTGCTTATAATACAGCCTATCGTTACTTTAAAGATGATTTAGATACAATGGAGATGGAGGAGACCGCATTTGATCCTTATCTGAAAGGTGTCCAGACGGTTTACTCTGCAGATCCTTTCCATGATGGCGGAGAAGATGATGAAAAAGAGAACATTCCAGACTCTGCTGCCACGGCCACATCCATGTCTTCCGGTGTAAAAACTTATAACGGTGCCATCGCTGTAGATTTAGAGCAACAAGATACGAAAACTGTTCTTGAACAAGCTAAAGAACAAGGAATGTCTACAGGACTTGTTGCAACTTCCCAAATTAACCATGCTACACCAGCAGCATTTGGTACTCATGATAAGTCCCGTCACAATTATGATGCTATTGCTGACGATTATTATGACGATCAGGTTAATGGGGAACATAAAGTTGACGTCCTTCTAGGTGGAGGTACGGACTACTTTGAACGTGATGATCGAAATCTAGCAGAAGAATTCCAGAAGGATGGCTATGATTATGCCACAACGACAAAAGAAATGAAAAAATCTTCGAGTGATCAAATTCTTGGTTTGTTTGCTCCTGTAGGATTGGACAAGGCCATTGATCGACCAAAAGAACAGCCTTCTTTGGAAGAGATGACATCGACAGCTCTGGATAAACTGAGTGAAAATGAAGATGGCTTTTTCCTTATGGTAGAGGGAAGCCAGATTGACTGGGCAGGACATGATAATGACGTGGTCGGAGCTATGAGCGAAATGGAAGACTTTGAAAAAGCTTTTCAAAAAGTCATTGAGTTTGCGAAAGAAGATGAGGAAACTCTTGTAGTAGCCACGGCTGACCACTCCACAGGCGGCATGACAATTGGAGAAGGCGGCCCATACAAATGGGATCCTCAAACGATCCGAGCAGCGAAAAAGACACCGGACTATATGGCTGAACAAATTGTAGAAGAAGGAAAGAAAGTCAAGACTGTTCTAAATAAAAACATAAAGTTCAAGCTGAAAGAAGAGGAACTTAAAGCTGTTCAAGATGCAGTGGAAGCAGAGTATGATAAGGAAGAAGACAAGTTGACAGAAGTAGATAATCAAATTGAAAAAATCTTTAACGAACGTTCTGGAACAGGGTGGACAACGGACGGTCATACAGGGGTTGATGTAAATGTGTATGCTTATGGACCTCAATCAGAACAGTTCAGTGGATTAATTGATAACACAGATCAAGCGAAAAACATCTCTAAGATTCTTGAAAATAAGAAACCTGAGAATGTCTCGAAGGTTGAAGAAGAATCAGTTAAGAAGGCAGGGGGTATTTATCCATCCAGTATGTTATTTGGCGCATTGTTTGTGGGTGGAGGAGCTTTCTTCGCATTCCGAAAACGAAAGACGAACCAATAAGACCCTATTAAAAGAGCGAAGGCTAGATAAGCCTTCGCTCTTTTTCTTATAAAATTACTGATCGGTTTTTTGAGTGATTTCCTGCCATTCTGTATGGAAGGTACCTTCTTTGTCGAGACGCTGATAGGTGTGTGCGCCGAAGTAGTCACGCTGAGCCTGCAGCAGATTGGCTGGAAGACGCTCAGAGCGATAGCTGTCATAATACGCAAGAGCGCTAGACAACGCTGGAACTGCAATACCTTGTTCGATTGCAAGAGCTATTACCTTACGCAAGGATTTGTGGTAATCATTTGCGATATTCTTGAAGTAAGAGTCAAGAAGAAGGTTGTCCAGTTTAGGCTCACGGTCGTAAGCTTCTTTAATTTTCTGAAGGAACTGAGCACGGATGATGCATCCACCGCGGAAGATCATGGCAATGTTTCCGTAATCCAGGTTCCAGTTGTATTCTTCAGACGCTTTGCCCATTTGAGCAAATCCTTGGGCGTAGGAGCAAATTTTACTAAAGTATAGAGCTTGACGAAGCTGTTCAAGCAGTTCTTCTTTAGAGCCTTGGAATTCCTCAGCTTCAGGTCCGTTCAGTTCTTTACTTGCTTTTACGCGCTCATCTTTCAATGCTGAAATGAAGCGTGCGTAAACAGATTCTGTAATGATGGACTGTGGTACGCCCAGATCTAGAGCGCTTTGACTAGCCCATTTTCCAGTTCCTTTTTGACCGGCTGTATCAAGGATGTTGTCGACTAGAAGTGTACCTTTGTTAACATCATCTTCTTTCTTGAAAATGTCGGCTGTAATTTCGATCAAGTAACTGTCTAGTTCACCTTTGTTCCACTCAGCAAACACTTCATGAAGTTCTTCTCCTGACATCTTCAGTACGTTCTTCAGGATAAAGTACACTTCAGAAATTAACTGCATGTCACTATATTCGATGCCGTTGTGAACCATCTTCACGTAGTGCCCAGAACCGTCTGGACCAGTATAGGCTGCACACGGCTCTTCATTGACCTTTGCAGAGATAGCTTTCAATAATGGCTCTACGTGCTCGTATGCTTCCTTTGAACCTCCAGCCATGATAGAAGGACCATTCAAAGCGCCTTCTTCACCGCCCGATACACCGGTTCCGATAAAGTGGATGCCGCGTTCTTTCATTTTTTCGTTACGCTCAATTGTATCTTTATAGAAGGTGTTACCTCCATCGATTAAAATGTCGCCTTCATCAAGGTGAGGAAGCAGTGTATCAATCGTTGCATCTGTCGGCTTACCTGCTTTGACCATAAGCAGAATCGCTCTAGGTTTTTCAAGAGAAGCCACAAAGTCTTCGATTTTTTCATTACCTACAAAGTTTTTACCCTTTGCTTCATTTTCTAGAAATTTTTCTGTTCGTTCATAAGTACGGTTGAATACGGATACGTTATACCCGCGGCTTTCGATGTTTAGCGCAAGGTTTTTACCCATTACGGTTAAACCAACAACGCCTACGTTTTGTAATTGAGTCATCATTATTAACTCCTTTTGGGTTCAAAATTTATTTCAACTTACTTTTCATTATACATAAAATAATTTTCATGTAAACGAAATTGGAACTGAAATTATTTTTCTTAATAAAGGAGAATGAGGAAATGATATAGAAAAAAACAAAAAGTAAACAAAGGAATGATGTCTTTTTATGAATGTAAGTAAGGTAAGGAAAATACATATCATTGGTTCGGTGGGGAGTGGTAAGACAACTTTAGCAAAGTCTTTGTCTACTTCTCTACATCTGCCTCATTATGAGTTGGATAATGTGGGTCTGGATAAGAGGGGGAAAAGGTGATGTAAGAAGGTCGGAGGCAGATCGGAACGAATATCTAAAGACAATCACCAGCTTAGACGAGTGGATTATTGAAGGAGTACATTACACATGGGGAGATGCAGCCTTCAGAAGGCAGACGTTATTCTATTTCTAATCCCTTCCTATAAGAAAAGGTTATGGCAAATCAACCTCCGATTTATCAGGCAAAAATTAAATATAGAACGGGCGAATTATAATCCTGGTTTCGATATGCTGCAAAAAATGTACCAATGGAATAGGAGATTTGAAAAGGCTGGGAAGAGGGAAGTGACTGAGAAGCTTAAGGCGAACGATAGAAAAGTGATAGCTCTCAATAGTAATAAAGACACGATGAAGTATTTCCAATAAAGGTAGGGAAGGCATAATGAAACTAAGATACTTTAAGCCAGTAGATTTTAATAAGCTTATAGGATGGATAGACAATCCAGAATTTCTGCTGCAATGGGGAGGGCCGAATTTTCAGTTCCCTCTCGATGAATCTCAGTTGCACCGTTATCTTGAAGGAGCAAATGTCAAAGGAGCTGCTACATACGTGTACAGTGTTCTTAACGATGAGGCTTCCGAGGTGATTGGACATATCTCTTTGGGAAAAGTGGATTACGCTCATAAGTCTGCAAGAGTTGGAAAAGTGCTTGTGGGAGACAAGGAGGTAAGAGGACAAGGCATGGGGCAGAGAATGATGGAAGAGATTTTAAAGATAGCCTTTAATGAGCTTCATTTGCACCGGGTGAGTCTTGGTGTGTTTGATTTCAATCATTCGGCCATCTCCTGTTATGAGAGAGCTGGCTTTAAGAAGGAAGGGTTACTGAGGGATGCCCGGAAATATAAAGGTGAGTATTGGAGTCTCTGGGAAATGAGCATCCTCCGTCCTGAGTGGGAAAACCTAAGGGGAAAGAGGGCATGACAGAGACAAGTTGGAAAAATGCAATGGCTATCGGAATTTTAAGTAGTGTCATTGGAGTGTTGCTGATATTTTTTAACGTAGATTTAGGTACAACTATGGCCGCTAGCTGGTTGGTTAGCGAGAGTGGAGTGGATCCAGAGACATACAACGTGGTCCTAGATAGCTATATCACGAACTTTTTAGTGATCGGAAGTATCGTGTTCTCCTTTGGTCTTATCATGATTACCTTCTCATCCTACCAATTACTAATTATTAGAGAAAAAGGTTAATAATGACAAATAAAGGGAAATGAACAGAAAACCTTTACATTCCAGGGGTGAAGCATTGATGTTCATCACATCCATCATTTTATTTGTGTTAATTGGTGTCGGAGTATTTTCCCTTCCATTATTCATGCCATCAACCAATCGGAAACATCCTGACAAACATGGAGAAGCGCGTTTCTATTCATAGTTTCATTCGCCTAAGCGCATATCTTTAGAAGATGGGCGCTTTTTTTGTAAGTAAACGTCTTGCCAAGACAGGAAAATCCGTTTGAAAAAATAATCTACGGAAGAGAGGGATTGTATGCCGGAAGGAAGCAAGTTCAAAAGGAGACTGAAGAATATAGGCCCTGGAGCGATTGTTGCAGCAGCGATTATCGGCCCTGGAACCGTTACTACAGCGAGTAAGGTTGGAGCGGAATTTGGGTATGCGCTAATCTGGGCTCTTGTTTTCTCTGTGTTAGCAACGATGGCTCTTCAGGAAATGGTAACGAGATTAGGAGTTATTACTAGGAAAGACTTGAGTACAATTTTACGTGAGCAATTTTCTCATCCTGTCATAAAATGGCTGACTATTCTCCTAATCATCTCAGCGATTGTGATTGGGAGTGCTGCTTATGAAGCAGGGAATATCGTGGGGGGAGCACTTGGATTGGTTGCCATTACAGGACTCTCTACCCCAGTCGTTTCTATGATCATAGGTGTATTATCCGGACTCTTGTTATGGATTGGAAAATATAAGATCATTGAACGCGTATTTATTACCCTCATTGCCTTGATGACGGCTAGTTTCGTCATTACTGCGATTGTCATCCAACCGGATTTATCTGCTATTATCACTGAAGGATTTGTACCGAAAGTTTCGGGGGGGAATACGATATATGTCATTTCTTTAATTGGTACAACCATTGTCCCTTACACCTTATTCTTACAATCCTCGACTGTTCAGGAGCGGTTCAAGGGAGAATCGGAACTGAAAGACAGCCGATTTGATGTCGTCACAACGATCACAATTTGCGGAATCATCTCCGTTTCTATCATCATTACTGCTGCAGCAGCTTTTCCATTAGGCACAGGGCTGAATGATCCGAGTACAATGGCTGATCAGTTAAAACCATTACTAGGTTCCTGGGCCAAATACGTTTTTGCCTTTGGAATATTTGCAGCCGGAATCTCGTCCGCTATGACAGCACCTCTCGCGGCTGCTTATGCCACGGCGGGGGCGTTAGGATGGGGGAATAACCTTCGTTCCGCAAAATTTCGCTTCGTTTGGATCGGTGTTCTACTCATTGGCATTATTTTTGCAAGCCTCGGTTATGATCCCATTCAACTCATCGTATTCTCGCAGTATGCGAACGGTTTGATTTTACCAATTATCGTACTATTCCTTATGTTTGCCATGAACAATAAACAAACACTTCGAGGTCATGTAAATTCGACTCTCGTGAATATTATAGGTTGGTTGATTTTCGTTATTACGGTGACGCTGTCGCTCATTTCTTTTGGAATCTTTTAAGTAAAGGGAACTTCCTAATCGATGGAAGTTCCTTTTTTTATGAAACGAAATTAGTAAGCGTTCGTATACAATAGGAAAGATTTTCATTCTTTAGTCGGAGATGAATTACTGCTGAATTCTGAAGATTTAATCTTCTCGGATTTGTATGATCAACCTAAGTACTATTAAATATGTGTTAGAAGGGAAGTAAATAATATGCCTCGACCACTAACGATATGGCTTGATGAGAAGAAAAGCTTGGGAGTAGCCGAATTAACAGATCCGGTTTTTGGCACCTCCTTTCACCCTATAGAGTGTACTTCCTACTCAAAAAAGGAGTATGTGATTATAGCGAATCTTTGGTACACCACCTATACCGGAGCCAGGCATTATTTTCGAGCCCATACCAATCGCTATCACCCCGATGGCAGAATGAAAAAGGTTTGTACAACTCTGTGTAATGTTGTAAAGAGAGGTGAATTTGTTGAAAATAATTAGAGGGGAAAGAAGCTTTGATTTAAATGATTTCCTAAAGAAACCTTTATTCGCTCATTTAGCCACTTCATCAGAGGAAGGACCTAAAGAATCCCCCGTATGGTTTCATTGGGAAGAGGAATGCTTATGGATTATCGGTACACCTGCAACAGACAGCTTTACTGGCCGGTTAGAAAACAACCCTAAGTGTGCAGTAGGAATTGTGGAACTTGATCCTTTAACAGGGAAGGTTCTTCATGCAGGATTTAGAGGAAAAGCAACGATCAAACCATTTGATTGGGGAATCACTAGACGTTTGCTCGTGCGCTATCTGGGTTCAGATGAAGAAAAGTGGGACCCTATGTTCAAAGAATTAGGAGGTCACAACATATTGGTGAAAATAGTGCCGGAAACGGTTGTGGTGCGAGATCAATCGTATCAGCCTAGTTTATAACAACAATAAGATATGGTCTTGATTTACATAACAAAAACACCGTTGGACCACACTAAGAAAAACACGAATCGGGTGATTGGTTATGACATTATTCAGACTTGGATATGTAGCGATGAGTGTAAACCTTCAAAATGCTTCCCCATCTCAAACTATGACATATAAAACGTTTACCAAAATTCGCGATCCTGAAGCGGCAATAAGAAAGCTTGAAAGAATTGCAAAAGCAAATATCCATAGCTGTTTACGATTGCTCAAGCACAACAAAGCCCACGACATTAAATTCTTTCGATTGAGTTCAAGGCTGGTACCGCTCGCTACTCATGAAGAATTACAAGGGTGGGACTATGTATCCCCCATTAAAGAAGACCTTAAAAGTCTCGGGGACTACGCAGAAGAGAACCGGATGCGTCTGGACTTTCATCCAGACCATTTTGTAGTGTTAAATTCTCCTGATCAAGAAATATTTAAAGCGTCTGTAAAAGTGTTGAAATACCATTATCTTTTACTTCATGAGATGGGCATTGATCCGACTCACCGCTGTGTGTTTCATTTAGGAGGACGGTATGCAGATAAAGAAAAATCTCTTGAACGTTTTATTGATAACTGGTCGCTAGTGCCTAAGGGGATCCAAAAAGTTGTGATGATCGAAAATGACGATACGTCGTACACGTTGGAGAATTGTTTGTACGTCTGTGAGAAGTTGAATATTCCTCTTGTCTTTGATCTCCATCATCACCTTGCCAATCATAATGGAGAAGCGTGGGAAGATTATTGGGAGAGAGTAGTAGGTACGTGGTCTCACTCCCCGCTGCCAGTTAAAATGCACATCTCGAGTCCGAAGAATAAAAAAGAATTTAAGAGCCATGCAGATTTTGTAGATGTTGAGATGTTCCTCGACTTCGTGAAAAAAGTCAATGGTTCTACGGGGACAATTGATTGTATGATTGAAGCGAAGCAGAAAGATGATGCACTTTTTCAGTTAGTAGAAGAGCTTAAGGAGCATCCAAATGTATCGATGGAGACAGAGAGCACTTTTATATGGAAGGATTAATCGACTATTGTTAAGTGACTCTATTTCGCAAACGCTCTCCAAGATCATGGTGAGCGTAAGTTTGTAATACCCCATGAAACGTAAGGATATAAAAGGAAAAGCAGGTTCTAAAACTTGCGAAAAAACAGCATGTGGTAAGCGCATCCATAAATATGCACCATGAGGTATGGGCTTTTCGACTCTTTTTTATATCGGATAGTAATATAGGCTTGCAAAATTGTCGTGTAACCTTCATATTTAAGGGAAAAGGAGGTCCGATATGCGACACGATATAAAACCAAATGAGAGAGCTTTTTCTTCCAAGGAAGTGGCCGAAGAAGTAGGCATTGCGACGCCTACGGTAAGAAAGTACGGTCAAATTCTTGAAAGATATGGATATGAGTTCTTCAAAGATCGCGACCGCCGCATCTTTGTACAGTCCGATATCGAAGCGCTCATAGCGATACGCGATACGGACAAGCCCTTAGACGATATAGCAAGAGAACTGGTAGAACAACAGAAAAGCAGGTTGGAGAATCCGGGTCAAAACGAAGTAGCGGTATCCGATACATATGACCAATCCCTCCAAGACAATGAACAGTTGAGAGAGTTCTTGAAGCTTATCTCCCAAGAGCTTGCCGCTTCGCGTGAAATGAACGTCCAACTCCAAAACGATATGGCAGAGCTGAAAACAACGGTATCCCGTCTCCAACAAGACCACCATGTCATTAGTGCCGGTGTCGGAAACTCGGCTCAAAAAACCCAGGCTAAGCTTGAAAAGATGACAAAACAGCAAGAAAATTATTATGAACAGCTACTTGAACAGGAAAGGGATAAAAGTGAGAGCCTCCAGGAAGAAATGCAACTAATGAGGGAGGAGCAGAAAAAGGAATGGCGTTTGCAGAATGACTATAATCAACGATTAGAAGAAGCTGTTAAACGTAAGTCAGAGGGTGGTTTCTTTGAAAAACTTCTTTCATTATTTCGTAACTAGAATTTTATTATAGATACGCTTGAATCTCGTTTGATTCAAGTGTTTTTTGTTATTTGGTAATCACTTTCGTGCAATAAAGTAAGTATTATTCTCTCTCTATTTACATACTCTATAACTAATAGAATGGATCATAGGGAGATGAATACCAAATGGCATTCACGTACGGTAAAAGAGAGCTGATTGAAGATTTGCAGGAGGTTTTTGCCAAGCATAATGTCCAGTCGATTAAAGTTAATAAGGCAGGCACTCTATTTTTGGTAGAAGCGGACGGTTCGCTTACAATCGGTACAGGAGCCACCATTGTGGCATTTGATCGGCATCCAGATGAGAAAAAAGCAGCGAAATTTAAACTGCTTCACGGTGGGAACAATAAAACTTAATAAAATGCAAGAAACTTAAAAGGTCCTGAGCACAATAGTGCTCAGGACCTTTTTTATAATCACAGCTTAGTTGGATTTCTTCCAATAAGCGGCTTCTTTATTAGAGCGAAGAGGAGGGAATGTATCTCCATTGCTTAATTCAATATGTTTTTCATCCTCAGTAATGTTGCTCTCATTTCCACCCTCTACTAAACCGTCGAATTTGTATGTTCCTTTTTCTGGAGCTTTTTCACCTGTCTTATAACGATCAGCCATTATTTTCATCCTTCCTTTCCTTTTTTTGTAATTGATGTGCGCACATAAGCTATATATCCAGAAAATTACATAATAAAACCATATTTTTGAAAAATAATACATTTGTCTGATTACAGAAAGTATACTTTCTCTTCAAATTCATTTCCTGGGGAATTTAATAGTTATTGGTTTTAAATAGAGAGTTAATTAATAACCAAATTCCACCATATAACGATTAATATACCGTATATTCAGTGAATTAAAGTTGGCATAATAATTGCATGATACAGGTGTGAAACAAAAGTAGAGAGGAGAATGGTAGATGAGGAAGTGGTTATTTCTTTTGCTGAGCGTTTTATTAGTAGTAGGATCTCAGTCTGGGGTTACGCATGCAGAGAAAGAAGAGGGGGGCATTAAAGGGAATCTTGTAATTGTTGGCGGGGCTCTAGGCAGCAGTAACTCAGAAGTCTATCAAGAGTTCATCGAGCTTTCAGGCGGAAAAGATCACGCCAAGATAGGAATCATTCCCGCAGCATCAAGTTCTTTAAAATCGACTCAAAAATTCAAGGAAGACTTAATGTCATATGGTGTAGGTGAAGCATCGATTGAAATTCTACCGCTTTCATCTCATGACTTTAAAGGGACAGATGAAAACGAAAGTAAATGGAAGAGTAATGTACAAAAGAACGAATCCGTCGATCAGATCAAAGGACTGACGGGCATCTGGTTTGTTGGTGGCGATCAGTTAAAAATTACCGATACACTTTTGAAGAAAAATTGTAAACAAACAAAAGCCTTAGAGGCGATTTGGGAGATTTATAGAGATGGAGCAGTTCTAGGTGGAACAAGTGCCGGAGCTGCAATTATGAGTGACGTTATGATAACTGGAGGAGATAGCTTAGGCGGCTTTCATCAAGAATTTGTAGAAGAGGATATTTCGAATCCTGAGGCTGAATATGCTCCTGTCTACTTAGAAAAGGGATTAGGGTTCTTTCAATGGGGAATTGTAGACCAGCATTTTAATGAGCGTTCGCGGTTAGGAAGGCTAGCGGCCACTGCATTAAAATATGAAAAAAATCAATTAGCCTATGGCATTGATGAGGACACAGCCATCGTCGTCGACAATCAAGAACAAACAATTGAGGTCATTGGCCGAAGCACAGTGACTGTTGTAGATCCATCGGATGCACAATCGAATGGAGAAGAAATAAAAGATTTAGATATTAGCTATCTTTCCGCAGGTGATCGTTATCAAGTCGATGAGAAAAACTACATCATACAGGAGGATAAGGTAACGACAAATGGCTATGAGTATTACAATTTCGATCCACTCCCTGCTACTGGAGTGCTGAGTTCCTATGGTACTTTGCCAAACTATCTTTCTTATTCATTGGTAGACAATAAGGCGGTCAATGAAGTATACAGTTATCTTTATGATAGCCAAGGTGATGGATTCGAGCTCACTTTTGATCAAGATGAGAATAGCGAAGGATTCTGGGGCTATCAAGATGGACAAAAAGATTCCTATTCTCTCCTTCATGTAAACATGCATGTCGAGCCTATTGAGATTGATTTCGAGGAAAGTGATCAACTATTCAAGGATTATCAAAAATCAATGTTTACTCCCCCGAATTCTACCTATACGCCTGACACGAAAGGCAGCTTAGTGATGGCAGGAGGAGCGCTGGGAAGCTCAAATAAAGAAGTTTACGATGCCTTCATAGAGAGAGCTGGAGAAGGTGCGAAGTATGCGATCATTCCATCGGCAAGTTCGAGTCTCAAATCTTCCCACGCTTTCATGAAAGATTTGGGTTCCTATGGAATTAATGAAACGAATATAGATATTCTGCCGTTATCAAATCATGATTTTAAAGGGACGGAAGAAGATGAATCCAGTTGGATGGACAATAAAAATGATAGAAAACTAGCAGAAAAAGTACTAGATTATGACGGCGTTTGGTTTGTTGGCGGTGACCAGACCGATATCACCGCAACGCTGTTGAATGAAGATGGGTCTAAGTCGAAGGTGCTTGAGAGTTTGTGGGAAATCTATGAAAACGGGGCTGTCTTAGGGGGGACAAGTGCCGGTGCAGCTATAATGAGTGATGTGATGATTGCTGGAGGGGGAAGCTTCGATACCCTAGCTAAAGGCTTCACTGAGACCTATGACAGCATGTCTCAGCAAGAAGGCGGCCCTTCTTATCTGGAGAAAGGATTAGGTTTCTTTCCTTATGGGATTATTGACCAGCACTTTGATAACAAAGCGCGGCTGGGCAGGCTAATCGCTACAACCGCCGCTCACGGGGAAGAAAGAGAATATTCTTATGGAATCGACGAGGATACAGCCTTGATTTTTGATAGCAACAAACAAAGCGTCGAAGTAGTAGGAAGAGGCGGCGTTTCCGTAATTGATTTAGCAGAAGCTAAACAGCCGGGTTCGTCTCCATCGAGTTATCAAGACATCCGGTTGTCATGGTTAACCTCAGGGGATCTACTTGATTTAAATTCGAAGGAAACTTCAATTAGTGACCACAAAGTTTCAACTACAGACTATGAATATTTTTACTATGAAGCAGCTCCGCACTCTGGTGTCTTGACTCCTCACCCTATGTTAGGAAACTTTTTATCCTATACGCTACTGGATAATGAAAAAGAACAAGAAGTGAAGAGTTATAGCTTTCATGAAGGAAAAGGTTTTGAGTTGACGTTTAAGAAAGGAAAAGATACCGAAGGCTTTTGGGGATACCAAGATGGAAACAAAGATGATTACTCTTATATTGATGTGTATTTAGATATTCAGCCTGTAAAAGTGGATATTGAACACATAAAGTAACACTAGAAAATGGCCAACTTCGTACAGCAAGGTGGCCGTTCAATTTTAGTAACGGTACTTAAATTCATTGTTTGCAGGTGTGGAAGCACGATTCGGCCTCCAGCTGAGTAAGACAAGGTAATGAGCACAATGCTTAGAAAGATAACACTGATAAAAGTACTTCATATCCAAGACCGAATACCAGGTAAAGGGCACTAATGGTAAATATTCCGAACCTCTAATCAGGCGATCTAAACATTTTCATAAGAAAATGGGACCATCTTTTAGGAAAAAGATATTCGCTAAGTTATCAATCACTTTGCAAATATTACAATTAGTTTATGAATAGGCATTTAATGGAAAAATTGGTTTGAACGTACTGTACTCGAGAAACTGTATTTATGTAAAACGTTATATTAAAAGGAGGTTAGTCGAAATGGTAAATAAAAATCAAAGCAGTATGACAAGAGAAGAGGCAGGTCGTAAAGGTGGAGAGAAAACAGCACGAAAATACGATCAAGAACATTTTGAAGAGATCGGCCAAAAGGGCGGCAAAAAAGTAAGCCAGGAATACAGCCAAGAGCACTTTGAAAACATCGGTCAAAAAGGCGGAGAAACGACACGCCAAGAGTATAGTCAAGAACACTTTGAAGATATTGGCCAAAAAGGTGGAAAGACGACTAGCCAAGAGTACAGCCAGGAGCATTTTGAAACGATCGGTCAAAAAGGTGGCGAAACTACCAGTCAGAAATATGGCGAAGAGCATTTTGAGAAGATTGGAAAAAAAGGCGGACGTCCAGGAAATGGATCTAAACAAAACTCCTGATTCACGACCGCAGCTAATAATTGACTATTGATTATTATTTCGGAGGTGCATATTCATGGCAAACAAACAGTTTAAGACGGGTGAAAAGGCTCCAGAAACCGGTACGTATAAAGTGGACAAGCTTGTGAATGGCAATTCCAGTAAAGATAATACTGAAATTAAACTGGAAGAGGGCGAACAATTTCCACCTTCTCCATCAGAAAATGAAGCGGCATATTGGGTGAAGCGGGCGTAAAAGGTAAATCAGAGAGAACACAGCTGGAGGCTGTGTTCTTTTTTATGACCAACTTTAAACCTAATTGGTGGGTAAAGGAAAAGTAGATTATGAACCAGACACGATCTTGGTTTATGGGACAAATGTTTTGTTTTTTCGATAAATGGAGGAAAGGGAACAAACAAAAAAGAAGTACATAATTGTTAGAAATAGAAAATAATGGAGGAGGGCATTCATGAGTAAAAAGAAGAAGTTAGCCTTATTATGTAGTTCCGTTGTCCTTTCAGCTGGGTTAATCAGCCCGGTTTATGCAGCACCTAATGGTACAAACCCTGGAACACCAGAAAACCAGGAGTATTCAATCTCAGGCTTTATCAGCCACGCGGAGTTAAGTAAAAAACTTCAGCAGATTGAAAAAAGCAGCAGCGGATTAGTTGATGTTGAAGTGGCTGGTTACTCGAATCAAGGAAGAGAAATCTATACAGCTACTGTAGGTACAGGAGATAAAGTCATTCTTCTCCAAAGTGAAATTCATGGGAATGAAAAGACGGGAACAGCTGCTTTATTAAACATGCTGCAACAGCTAGGGTCGAATAATTCTGAAGAGTTTCAAAGAATTAGAGAAGAAGTTACGATTGTTGCTATGCCAATGATCAATCCGGATGCTACCGAATTAAATCGCCGTGGAAATGATTTATCCTGGAGCGAAGTGGAAGAAGATTTTCCTCAATTATCGGGCGTGGAGCCTTCTTGGAACTATTACACATACACAAACCAATACTGGGATTATGCATCTAACCCAGGATTTGATGTGAATAGAGATTTTAACCCAGACCTTGACTATGAACCTCAAGCAGAGGATTTTCCTGGCACTTCCTCCGAACCAGGCTGGTACATTACTCCTGAAGCACAAACCGTACGTGATGTTTATAAAGGCTTAATGAACGAATTCGGTAAAGTGGATGTGTTTGTAGATTTACACCACCAGGGTGAGTACTTTGTAGAAGGAACGGACGATAAAGTAACCTTATCCATTTCAGGAGATTTTGTTCCAAACCCGAATAGTGAAGAAGGCGATAAGTATAGGGAGTATGCGGATACCTACAATGAAGAGTTCTCCAAGCAATTAAATGTAGCCGCTTATGATGCGTTACAGGTGAAAGGGAACTCACCGTTTGACAATATCACCCTCTACCCGCAAAACCTTGATCTTCCTGGCACAGCACTTGGATCTTTTGCCTTAAATGGAAGTGGAGCTGTTTTATTTGAAGTGACTGGTCAAACTCAGAGCTATGGTCAGAAGAAGAGAGGTCAATTGGTTAAAGCGGTCGAAACAGGAGTCTATGGAATCATTAACGGCGTTGCTACAGGTGAAGTTTACAATATAGATGCGAGTGAATATGATGATATCCCTCTGACTGACCGTGATCAAGATTATGGGTTTTAACCCTCATCCTTTCCGATAAGTATTATTTAAAAAGTAAAGAAAAGACTTTATTAAAATTCCTGCTCAGAAGTTAAAAAATTAGCTGAGTCAGAATGTAGCGGTAACTAAGGAAAGCCTGTCTCGTCTTTCGAGACAGGCTTTCCTTTAGACAATTAAGGCAAAAACAGTGAAGCCAACTTTGCTTGAATGGCTTTCATTTTTAATTATTAATGAAGCTCTTCCCGCAATTCATTCAAAGATACTTCTTGCTCATTCTCAGGCTGATCGAGCGGGTAAATTCTTGCTGTACCGTTTTGATCATCAACATGCTGGATATAGATGGGCTGGTTATTGTACGTAACGTTAGCCATGATTGGAGACTCAGATATTTCTCGTGCTCTTTGTCTATTCATAAGGGTATGCCTCCTATCTAAGTTTAATGTTTGATTCGAACGATTTTGATAAACTAGATCGGATAACTTTTATCTGCTGAAAGGCTTTAATAAATGGCTAAGCATCTTTAAAGATTTATTGTTTTTGTGTGTGACCATGCTTTCTACGGCTTTTACACGAAGGACTTTAGTAACGAAATCAAATTGATCATTGCTTAAACGCTCAATTGTTTTTCTAAGTACCTGCGAGTCTTGATAGTCTTTATAAAGCGGTTTACAAAGCTTTTCATAATTCCCGATACCGCACATGTCCTGAGCGGCGTAAATCCCACTTAGAATTGAACCAGTCTGACCGAACCCTAGAAAAGGGGTAACGGCACCAAAGCAGTTTCCTGTAAAAAAGGTATTTCCAATTCTGGGGTATTGACACTTTCCGACCACATAGTCTCTTTTGGAAAAATCTTCTTCGATGGTCAATGATTGTTTTAGCGTGTAAGATGCACGTTCTAAAGCTATAGACCATAGCGTTTCTTTTTTTTTGGCCATCATTTCATCGTATTGAGGATAAATTAACACAAGAGTGCCCAGGGTCTCCGAATGAGGAAGAAAGTAAACGAGTCCTTTTGGGGCAAGCTCTGTATCAAACCATGTATGAACCTCAGTCCGTAAGAATTTTCCTCGTACGATTGCCCCTACAATGGTGGACTTGAAATCAATCTGAAAGGGCTGGATTTGGTCTGTGTCCAGCGTCTCCCCAGTGGCTAAGACTATGTGAGTGTACTCTTTAGATACTTCTTCATGAGTGACGTGGTGATTACAATAGATTCGGCTCGTTATTAGCTGATCGGCTAACTGTTTTTCATAAGCTTCTTTATGGTTGCCGCGCATATTAATAAATCCGAGCTTCCCTTCCACACTCGCGGACTCATTTGGAGAGTGGACATGAATTTTCTGTATGTTGGTGGTTGGTTTTAAATGAATATCATACTTTTCAGAAAGAAATTGAATCATATCATCCACCGGAGCATGAAGTATAGGAGTCATCAATTGGGCAATTTTAAAGTCATAGCCAATATCTTTCTGTTTTTCAAATAGATCTGCGGAAAGCCCGTGCTTTTCAAGAGTCAAGGCACAAGAAAGCCCGGAAAGTCCTGCCCCGATGATCGCTATTTTCATGATTGTTTCCTCCTTTTGTCTAGTGTTCGAATAGGAAGAAGGTTTTATTCTTAAATGGTTGGGAGGCGTGTAATTGAATATTATAATTAGAGTAGAACAAATATAAGAATACCCTGTAACGGAAAAAGTAGTAAGGCTTGCGTTTGAAAATGAAGCATATAGCGACCAAAATGAGCACGAACTCGTTGCAAAGCTAAGACGGTCAAGCGCATTTACCCCCCCAATTGTCCCTTGTTGCAGCTAGCGAAGATGCACATATTGTTGGGCATGTGCTTTTATCCAAGTTAGAAATTGTAAATGAGAAAATGAAAGTAGAATCTCTGGCGCTTGCTCCGGTTTCAGTCCTTCCGGATCAACAAAGTAAGGGGATAGGCAGACAGATGGATACCAATCTGTTATTGTCCTTGGTCACTCTGGTTATTATTCGAAGTTTGGGTTCAAAAAAACCTCTAATTGGGGAATCCATTCTCCTTTTGAGGTGTCCGAAGAAGTGTTTATGGCTTTAGAATTACAGGAAGGCGCGTTAGATGAGGTTTCAGGCATTGTTCAATATCCGAGCCCATTCCTGGATTGACCGATCATAAAAAAAGAAACTTAAAATAATCCAGAAAAGGGTACATAGAAAATAAGCTCTTCTAAAAAATGAAAGGGATGGTAAGGGATGTATAACAAAATCATGGCGGCTTATGATGGATCCGAAGGAAGCTTGAAAGCTCTTGAACATGCATTAGATTTAACAAAAGTAAACCATGCTCAATTGGTGGTTGTCCACGTAGAAAAAGAGGAGGCAAGAGATCCGTTTGATTCATTAACCTCTGGTAGTGATATGAGTGTCAATTATGGCGGGGCTGACGTTAAAGCCTATGAAGCAAACATCAATGAAAAGGAAAAGCCTCCAAGTGACTTGAAAACCAAGCATAGCGATCATGAAATTTTTACAGAGGCAAAGAAACTCGCTGGTCAAAAAGGGGTATCGGTATTTTATGAAGTGTTAAAAGGTGACCCTGTTAAGCGGTTAAGCCACTTTGCTTCTAATAATGATGTGGATCTGATTGTAATAGGAAACCGCGGTGTTAGCGGCATTAAAAAATTCATGCTAGGAAGCATTAGTGAAAGGGTAGCAAAAGAAGCGACTGTACCGGTAACGATTATTAAATAGAGCTAAAACGAAGCCTGCCTCCATAGATGTTGAGGCGGGCTTCGTTTTGTTTTTATAGCTTCATTACGTACATATAAATGAGTTTTTTTCTTCTTCTCAGGAAGGTGGTTGTAATGATTTATCTTTGGGTGTAAAATTACACTATAATCTGAATGAGGAGTGGTGACATGTCCCCTACAATTCCGGGGTGGTTGTTAATTGTGTGCTATTTGGCTTTCTTCGGCACTTTTATCACTGCCATACGAATGCTGGTCAAACGTAAGCTGGTGGCGTATTCAGTAGTAACGATTGTCTTGCTACCGGTCTTTGGAATCATCAATGTCATGGGTGCAATACCTAGACCAGATCAAAATGAACTACAGTACTGGGTAACAAGTTTTTTTTCATTAGAAGGATGGGCTTGGATTTCATTTGTGATATTCGTCTATTTTTCGTTTTGGTGGTACAAAGTGTTAAGGGTACAAATCAATGGGAGGCGCGTTCAGGATGACTGTGCTCGAACAGGTACAGATGAGAACTTTTATTGCCGCTAATAAAGGATGCTGGCTAAAGGACGAACTCCTTAGAACTTCTTAAAGGATGATTACACCGATGATGATTAAGCCAATGGAAATGAATTTTTTTCGGCTTGCCTCCTCATTGAAAAGAAAAATTCCAAATAAGGTAGTAGCAGCTATAGAAACCCCAGACCAAACGGCATAAGCAATCCAAATTTCCAGTGTCTCGACACTTAAGGTTAAAAAGTAGAGACAAAGCCCAATGAACCCGAACGATGCTGTACTCGGAAGAAAACGCCGGAATCCCGATGATAGTTTAACGCAAATGTTTCCTAAGGTGGCAAATAATAAGGAAAGGATTAAATATCCCAATATCATGCACTCCTTTTTGTGATAAATTTTTTCCTTCCAGGTTTTAAGGTGAGCCCGCAAATTCCAACGATGATAATTCCTAGGCCGACCATTTTGGAAAAAGTAACTGATTCATTGAAAATTAAAATACCTAAGATGGTTACGAGAGTCGTCCCTCCTCCAGACCAGAGAGCGTTAATTTTTCCAATTTCATGGTTTTTTGTAATGATGATATAAAGACTTAATGCCAAGCTGTAGCTAATCACAACCACTACACTTGCCCTTACATCACTAAAGCCGTTCGCGTGTTTCATAAATATAGCCCCAATGACCTCGAAAATGACGGAAACAAATAACAGAACGTACAGGTTTTTCATGCCAATCCTCCTCCGTGGCTGCGTTCTACTACCATCATAAACACCAAGGAGTATTAACTGGTACTATTGATTAGTTATGCTTTTATAACCTATAGTTATAGTAGAGTTTGTTTTTTCCTTATAAATTACATTTATATATGAGTTGGAGTTATAGATAGAGGTGGAAATGTGTTACAAAAACTAAAGTACTTTATCGAAGTTGCTCAGCAGCGGAGTTTTACAAAGGCTGCTGAAACCTTGTATATTTCACAACCAGCCTTAAGTAAGCAAATGAGACTATTAGAGGAGGAGCTTGGCTTTGCCCTTTTTAATCGCTCGGTAAGAGGAGTGGACTTAACAGAGAAAGGAAAGGGGTTATATCAAGAATTACGGCCGCTCTTCACCGAAATTGAAAAGACAGTCACTCACTATCAAGGACATGACAAAGTTCGGTTTGGATCTACTCCTTTCTTAAGCTCGTATTTCTTGCATGAGTTTTATGGGAATCTTGAGCGGGCAAACTTCTATGTAACGGCTATTAAGGATGACAGTCAAGATTTGCTTCCCCTTTTAGAAAACGACGAAATTGATGGAACAATCATCCAGGATGTGCCTTCTTTCGGCTCACTACACTCCGCCCTATTGTTTAAGGATGAGTTTGTTGCGGCTATTCCTGTCTCGTTCCATCTGGCCTCTAAGGATGAGGTATCCATCGATGAATGCATGATGGAAACACAGATCATTCCTCCAGAGGGACCTCTGTCCGAACAAATACGTGCTATTAGGAACGAGCGTCATTTTCAAGGCAAAATAGTAGAAAGCCATTATCATGCGATGGCAGGACTCGTATCCCTGGGAGTAGGAATCGCTTATCTTCCAAGTATTATGGTGAAACAAATCGAATATAAGGGAGTTGTCTTTCTACCTATTCAGGGGAGTCCATTGGTTCGTCACATGTACCTGTATGCGACGACGAGGGAAATGCTCGACTACTTACAGCGTCTGTTTACGAAATAACTTATTTAAACCAGAAATAAGGAGAGGTTTGATGAACAAAGTAGCACTTGTAACAGGAGGCTCAAAAGGGTTAGGCAAAGCTATAGCATTAACATTAGGTGAACAAGGTAACAAGGTGATTGTAAACTTCAATCGGAACGCTGAAAAAGCAAAGTTAGTCATAGATGATGGCGGGGAAGCAGTGGCCATCCAGGCAGATATTACTCAAGAAGATGAAGTTAAGAGATTAGCGTCCGAAGCAGAAAATCTGTTTCAAGAGCCGATTACGATTCTTGTCAATAATGCGACCGGACCTCAGCCAGAGCTTTCTCTGCAAGATGTGTCGTGGGAGGATTACCTCGACCAATTGCACTTCACTGTGAAAGCTCCTCTTCTTTTGACAAAAGAATTGATGGGAGGAATGCAGAGTAAAAAGTGGGGGAGGATCATCAATATTGGAAGTGAAGTCGTTGAGCTTGGTAATCCTCACTTTTCCAATTATGTAACGGCTAAGTCTTCTGTTATAGGCATGACAAGGTCATGGGCGAATGAATTAGGGGGATACGGAATTACCGTCAATACGGTCCATCCTGGATTCATTCCGGTAGAGCGACACGGGGAGGTAACCGAAGAAAGTGCGAAAGGAT
The DNA here is from genome assembly GCF_002097535.1 of Halobacillus mangrovi. Lineage (GTDB taxonomy): Bacteria > Bacillota > Bacilli > Bacillales > Halobacillaceae > Halobacillus > Halobacillus mangrovi_A. The sequence continues at coordinate 2,868,870 of NZ_CP020772.1, read as the reverse complement.
ATGTTCAGCACGTACCATTGAAAAAGTTGGGGAAACCGAAAGACATTGCAAATACTGTAGGCTTTTTATGCAGTGACGAAGCAGAATTTATTACGGGGCAGAATATCAATGTGAACGGTGGAAACACATTCGGTGTGTAGAGAAAGAGGTTCTTGTCCTGTTCAGGGCAGGACCTTTTTTAGATCTATAAAACAAATGCATGGACTGAGTAGCGGGAATGTTAAACTTTCATGTTAAAGTAAGAGTAACAGATTGCCGATAGCAGAGCAGTCCAACTAAGTAGACAGTCTGTGAAAGGCTTTAGGAAGGAGGAGAGAGTGTGAGTCGATATTCATTTGGGGATACAAATGAAGCTTCAGAGCGTTTACATATTATTGATAAAATGTTTGGCCCGTCTAGTCGAAAGTTTATTAAAGAGGCAGGGAAATCACGTGTACCCTTAGCTCTTGACCTTGGATGCGGCCCAGGGAACACAACGAGAATGATCGCAGAAGAACTCCACCCTGACGAAGTAGTGGGAATAGACATATCTTCTTCTCATCTGTCCCGAGCCAACACTCTCAAGAACATTACTTTTATCCAGCACGATGTAACTCAACCCCCTTTTCCAACAGACGCCCCTACTCTCATTTACGCTCGTTATCTCTTGACCCATTTACCGGATGTAAAGAGGGTTGTTGAAAATTGGGTAGAGGAATTACAAAGTGGAGGACAGATTCTGTTGGAAGAGAATCTTTGGATAGATTCGAACCATCCTGTCATCATTCAATACCTTGAAATCGTCGCAGATCTTATCAAACATAACGGCGGTGACTTATATTCAGGTAGGCAATTTCACGGTCTGAGTGAGATCCCAAACATAGAAATTACTCATCATGATGTAGAAAAGGTGTCGCCGCCTGTTGAGCTGGTGGCTCAGAGTTTTTGTTTGAATTTCCGTATATGGAAGCAGCATCCGTTTATTACTGAAAGGTATGAGCCCGGCTTTTTGAATGAAATGGCTGAACAGTTACAATCTCTTCAAAGGGAACCAGGAGACACAGTTATAGAGTGGGGAATGAGTCAACTTGCGATTGAAAAAGTTGAGAAATAAATACCGTGTTTTACTACAGCAAAAAGCCTAGGTTATGGGTATATTCAAGCTAGCAGGGACGGTCGCCTATAATCAATTAGGGATGAATGGAAACGGGAGTCCCGAGAGGAATCGTACGTGCGAGTTCCTCTACATCACGATTGTACATACGAACGCAACCTTTAGACACGGCCTTGCCAATTGAACTGGGATTGTTTGTTCCATGGATGCCATAATGCTGTTTGGATAGACTCATCCACATTGTGCCGAACGGTCCGCCTGGGTTAGGTGCTTTGTTAACGATAATGTACTTGCCGACAGGAGTACCACTGAGCATTTTCCCTACTGCAATCGGGTACTCTTTTTGCAAAGCCCCATTTTTGTAGAGCCTGAGCTTGCGCTGGTTTAGTGAAATATCGATTTTATATGGTATTTCACTCGGGTCAGGAAAACCAGGAATTCTAATCTGTTGGCCTGGATAGATTAAATTCGGATTTATTGTTGGATTTGCCTGGATGATGGCCTGAAGAGGTGTACGGTAATCTCGGGAAATTTGAGTCAGCGTTTCGCTTTTTTTGACGGTGTGGAGCATGATGTGCACCTCCATAAGTCTTTGATATTACATTGTATGTGAGTGAGAAGCTTTCTTTCATGAAGCAATCATGTTCTAGTGATTTAGAAGGCACAAGGGAAAGCGTGAAGAATAGTGAAGCATACTTCACAAGTAGCAAAACTACATATAACACCCTTACTAAACGTTGGATGAGGAAAAAGAAAATACGGAAGTTAAGTCAGGAAAAGTATTGATTCATTCTTTTTTCACATAATTTCTCCATAAGCTGGAAATGTATAGATCTTATTTCCTTCTTTGTTTAGTAAGGACTGCCTCTTCCTTCCTCTTTTTCATTAATTCTCGGTAAATTCAAAAAAACGAATCTTGTCATGTGTTAATTTGATACCTGTGAACGAATTCAAAGGAGGAGAAGTAACATGGGGAGAGTTCGAAAGAGTTTTGCGATTGTTCTAATCTTCGCGCTTGTAGTCAATTTGGTTCCACACGGACCAAAAACACAAGCGGCGGGTACACAAGATGTGGTAGTCAGTGAGGTAGCTTGGATGGGCACAAATGTAAGCTACAATGACGAATGGATTGAGCTATATAACAATACATTCTCCAGTATATCTTTAGATGGTTGGACAATAAATGCTGTGGATGGGTCTCCAGCTATTGAGCTTTCGGGAACGATACCTGCGGGGGGCTATTTTTTATTAGAAAGAACAGATGATTCAACAGTTTCAGATATAACGGCTGACTTAATTTATTCGGGCTCACTAAGTAATTCTGGTGAAACGCTGGAGCTTCGTGATGACGGACAAGCCGTTATTGATACTGTAGATAATTGGTACGCTGGAGATAATGATACGAAAGCTTCGATGGAGCGCACGGATACAACTGTAAGTGGAACTGATGCATCAAACTGGTTCACTTCAACCTCTACATATACAGAAGGATTAGGTACCCCAGCCACAGGCAGTGAATCTAATGAGTGTACTCCCGGTGAACAACTTAATCAAGTATCATCAGACCCTGGGAGTATCAACGTGTATTTCAACAAGTGCGCATACGACCAATATGCTAGTGCAGGAAATGAAGCGAACTACAATGTGAATTTAGAAGATCGTTTAATTCATCGAATTCAAAATGCGACAACTTCCATTGATTTAGCAACCTATGAGATCAATCTCCCGGGAGTCATTGATGCCCTAGTAGCCAAAGCAGCTGAAGGTGTTGACGTACGTGTCATCGCAGATGCGAAGGATGGAAGTGATCCACATTATACCGAGCGATATAAAACGATGAGGCTTTATGTAGAACAACTTGTTCGTGGTGAGGATAACGCCATTGGGACAAGTGACGATGTGCATGTATTTTCAGATTCTATCATGTTTGCTGTGGAAGATCAGACATTACGCGAACAGTATTCCCTTCCTTCTACACCAACAGGTATGAATAATGAAACTGTGGGTGTAGGGAGTGGTACACAATCCGGTTATAAGCTCGTAGATGCAGAACAAAAGAGTGATGGTAGTTATTATTCCCCTGGAAATCAGATGCACAATAAGTTTGCAAATATTGACGGCAAGTGGGTGTTTACAGGAAGCTGGAACTTTACGGTAACGGGACTTTATGGTTCTGAGGAAAATATGCAAAATAACGTACTTGGCGGTAACACCCAGCACGTTGTTGAGCTTCATTCCACGGATCTTTCAAATGTGTTCAAAACAGAATTTGATGAAATGTGGGGAAGTACGGGTCTAAGTCCTGATCCTGCTAGCTCTAACTACCATGGCCGAAAAACTGATAATACTCTTCATTCAGTGAATATAGGTGGTAAGGAAGTTGAAGTGTATTTCTCAGCAGGAGATGACGCTGTAGGGCAATTAACTTCTTATGTAAAAAATGAAGCGGACTATAGCAGTTACTTCACGATCTTTGCATGGAGTGACCAGGCTCTCGTCGATGAATTGAAGAATAAATGGGAAGGTTCATACAATGATCTTGAAGGAAGTTTAACAGGGTTTGATGTCAGAGGTGTGTATGATGAGAGTTTTTGGAATCAGTGGTGGTCAGCCTCTATTGAAATGACGGGTAGGACCGCTTCCCAGGAATCTACGAATAACCCGAATATAAGATGGAACAACCCGGCTCCCGTCTATGAGGATAATGAGGATCGAAAAATGCATGCAAAAACGATGTTGATTGACGCTACGCATCCCACTAGTGATCCTACCGCTATTGTTGGATCAACCAATTGGAGCACCAATGGAAACGAGATTAATGATGAGAACATGTTGTTTATTCATGATGATGTTGTAACGAATCAGTTTTTGCAAGAATTCTATGCACGTTACGATGCTGCCGGGGGATCAGTTCCTGCACCGTAATAATATAGACGCTTCCCGCGGGGAAGCGTCTTTCTATTTCATCGTTACTACTATATCTCCGACACCAAGGTCTGCGTCGATTTCCATGACTACATCAGCACCGTCTTCATAAGCTTTGTTAACATACGTATGATCGTCTTTAACAATCAAGTCCTTGACGGTGATCTCACCGACTCCTTTGTCTGCGCTCAGTTTAACACCGATTTCTTTCGGGATATAAATGGTTGTATCACCGACACCAGAGTCAATACTTACGTTAAAGCTTTCTTTCCAATCACCGGAAAGATCAATCGTTACGTCACCCACCCCTGTATCGATATCTAAATCTTCGAGTGTCATTCCTGAAAGGTTAATGTCGGAATCGGATACACCTGTATCAATATCTAATTCAGTTGGGATATTCTCATTTAATTGAAGATCCCAACGGGTATGATTTTCTTTTCCAAAGCCAAAATTAAATTTTTTCCGTTCTTGACTGATATGCAAATGGCCCTGGTTGCCTTTAAGATTGTAGTCCACTACAGGTTTTAGTTTGGAATGATCATATTTAAATTCACCCTCGAACCAATCGTCTGTCCCTTTAGAGACATTCAATTGACCGATCCCCAGTTCAATGTCAACAGTTAAGGAATCGGCTTTGTCCCGTTCCACGAACTCTTTTTCGCTTTTCGTATCTCCGGCCTGGACGAATTGACAACCCGTCAAAAGGAGGGCGGCACTCATTCCAGCAACACCTAACTGAATTATTTTCTTCATCATCATCGCTCCCTTAGTTATCTACTTTCATTATAGTTTTAAAAAGGGCATACCATAACGAGCTCTGGTATAACTTTTATCTACGCCCTGAGGCTTATTTTTATAGATGAATGATTAAACGTATCGTACATGTTATGGTAAAATTTTCATAAGAGCTGAAATTTGTTACCTTGTCCCAGCTTTTATTACCACTCACGTACTAAGGAGTGAGGAGAAGTGATTATGCTTTGGAAGTCAATTGTGGTATCGGTGTTTATCATTGTTGGTTTTAATGGTTTATTAGGATGTTCGAATGTGCAAAGCGATGAGACAAAAGTTAATACTCCTGAGGCAAGTGAGTCAGCAAGTAGCCCAGAACCTGAAATTACTTGGGAAGAGAGTCCATTATTCGAGTCAAAAAACTTATCTTTCATAGGAGAAGAGGATCGTCTAGGCTTTACTTTTGATGAATCAGAAGTCATGAGGTTTTATCCCGGTAAGGTCCAAAAGTATGTATGGCATTTCTGGGGTAATGAAGAAGAGCTTAAAGGAAAACTGACGGTAAAAGCCATCCATAAAGAAACGAATAAAGAGATTACTGTATTAAAGGAACTTGCTTTAATGGAACCGAATAGCGGAGCGGATCGCCACGTTCCTTCCAGCATGTCTCTTCCAGATAGTGGGATGTGGAAGTTAAATGCTTCTATTGGTAGCGAACGATATGGCAGTGTGATCATTAAAGTCTATGAACGTTAAAAAGAAGCTCAGTCCTTGTTGAACTGAGCTTCAATGACCTAAAATTCATAGCTTAGCAATCTCGCCATCATCGCTGCGAACTCTCCACGTTTGATGCTCTCCATCGGTTTGAACGTACCATCCGGATACCCATTAACAATCTCGTTCGCTACTAAATTTTGAATGTAAGGGTAGGACCACCGGGATGGACTTACATCAGAGAATTGGACCCTGCTTCTTCCTTCAAGAAAGTAAGCTTTTACTAATAAGGCAGCCATTTCTTCACGGCTAAGGTAAGCATTTGGCCTGAATGTTCCATCTTTATATCCGGATAGGATGCCAGCATTCTCCATAGCACCGATATATTCATAAGCCCAGTGACTTTGGGAAACATCCCGGAAATCGGATTTTTGAGGATAAAGCTCAAGTTCTCTTGCAAGCACAGCTGCGGCTTCTGCACGCGTAATCCGCTTGTTCAATCCGAATGTTCCATCTGGATAACCGTTCATTAGGTCTTGCTCCACCATATAATTGACAAAAGGCTCAGCCCATGTGCCCTCTACATCTGGAAAAGTTATTGAAGGTGCTTCGCTTGTATAGTAAACATCAAACAAATAAGGCTCATCCGGATCATAATCATCTTCCGCATTAAAAACTACAACATAATATGTTCCAGAGGACACTCCTTCAATCGTCTCGTAAATGAGTTTTACTCCCTCGTCTATGTACCCTTCAAGATTAAGGATTTCCATAAATTCCCCATTTGGTTTGATGAGAAGGGCAACAGGGACAATGTGGTCAGCATACTCATTAGAAACCGTAACAATTTCGATGTCTCCTGAAGAAGGTAAATCCATCTGATAGAAGTCCAAATCTTCATAGGTGTCAAAAACCCCCATGCCCATGCTTCCAAAAGGAACCCAGTCTGCCCACTCCATCGAATCATTAGGTTCATACTCTGGGAAAATATCAGGATAAATAGAAGATGCTTTGTACTTTCCTTCCTCATTAGAGGGTTGTTCTTTCATTTCATTGAATTTTTTTTGTAACTCGTCCGTTTTCTTTGAGGCTTCTGGAAGTGGCTTGAGTTTGGCAGGCAGTTCGACAGCACCTTTTAAATCGTCAGCTGTAGGTTCGGTTGATGCAGCAACTGGTAGCGCTGGTAGCAGAAGTACAGTTATTAATACTAGCGAAGTGAATAGTGGAACGGGTCGTATCTTCATCGTTTTCCTCCTCATCCAGTAAGAGTAAAACGAGTCTATCATAGAAAGGAAGGAAAACGATGTCGTTTCTACCAACATGTCTATCATTTTCGTTCAACAATATAGGACAGGTGCTGCAAAAGGTTGTTTTCCTTCTTGTAATTCCTGGATAGTTCGACTGTTTTTCTTATGTATTACTGAATTTTGAGGGGTGTGAAAAATACGGTCCTAATGCTGGAAGATAATATAATCATTCTGTCACTATTTTTTATTGGAAGATTATTCATGCGCTATAAAGTACCTGACGAATTTTCTTAGCAAATACAACAGGCTCCTCAACCTGTTGGCCATAGATATAAGGTAGCATAGGCTTACTACAAGGAAATCCTATGGCGAAATTACAATAAATTCCAATTTGTGTTAATTTCGACATTACAACATTTGCATCTTTAAACTTAACAGGGATGCGTCCAATGTTAAGAGCGGACCCTTCTTTAATTGATGTTGTTGAGGTATTGCGATACTGCAGAAGCCCTGCTGAGGTGGGTAAGGGATCAAAAAACCTCCTAGAATGTCACTTACTTGCTTACATGTATAGTTCTTATTTAAAGCAGAAGGCGTATTGGGCTGATGAGCTGATCCAACTGGCAATGTATTCAAAACAGGTAACAATCGATAGGCAAAAGAGATCGGGTATTCAATACTAGCTACATAAACAATTGGAAGATTTGGTTTACTAAATAAGTAACCAGGGACAACGTTGTGTACGACCCCCTGCCTTACCAATAGGTCAGTCACTGCCGCAATGTTCCGCTCCTCAACAGGGATACGTCCAATAATAAGAGCTTTTCCTTGCGTATCGAAATTCCCAAAATCAAAATAAGCATCCGTTACCATAGTCGAATCAGCTGCCGATCTTCCTAACATATCTACCTCAATACATTGGGCTAAACCAACTGTGCAGAAAGGGGATTGGGGCGTAATGGGTAAATGGGTAGGATTGTGTAGCCGCCGATGATTGACGCAAATGCATGACAAAGGGATTGCGTTCCTGTAAAGTAATCCATTTTCACACCTCTTTATTCCAATCTGGAAGTGAAAAATTCGCCTGAAAGAAAATCAGGTTCCATATACTCTGTTCATTTAATTAATTAATCGGGATAGTTCATATTGTTTCATTATATGTTTACTGTATCTAATAGTTTCTCCATTCGTTTAGCCTAATGGAAGATATGTAACCAACTGTGATGATTAAAAAGAACTTTCATATAGCCAAGATTGTAGTTTGTATGTACATACAGATACATTTAGGGAAATAAGGATGAACACTACCTAGATATCTCGAATTCAATTCTTAAACAAACGGGGGCTTTAGCTTAATAAACAAATTAAACTATCATTCCTAAACGTTGTAAAGGATCCCATTTTTTCTATGATCTAAATTGCTTAACGTTGTGAATCTGCATTTTCCTTTCGTTGCCCTTTGTTAAAAATTAGGACCTCAAAAGAAAAAGCCCTGTCACTATCTTGAGTGACAGGGCTAAGGTAAACAACTTAGGTGACCCAACCATGTAAGAATCATCCTTGATTCTAAACACATTTGAATTTCAGACTTTCTTGAAGGACAACTCCTTTGAGTATTCGTTTCCTTCTCCTATTAGGTCCAATTTCCCTCCATTTCTTCTTTCTTTAAAGAAGAGATGAAGCATTTGCTAAAGTGACTCGCTTGCTTTGACTACTCAACCGCACTCGACTTTCCCAAGGGGTGATCGTCTTGCAAGTCACTCTTTATCTGCATATAATTGTGGACCTTCTCCTTGATCACTGACTATTCAAAGACTTTCCCTCTCCCTTACACAAGGGTTCTTTTCCTTTACTAGCCGGTGTCTTCGTTCGTTTGGAAACGAACACGCGATGGTTGAGCCACCTAAGTTGTTTATGTGTTTGGTATCATCTTTACACTTTTATTATACTACGAAAAAGCGGTGTGAACGGAATCAATTGTGGCATATTTGTGAATTAATTCACAAGTTAGCTAAGCGTTCTAATTTAGAACAATAAAACACAGCCTTAAAGTTGTGTTAGAAATTAAGCATAATGGTTGATATTAAAAAATTACTGGCTTTTTAACCAAGTTTAAAATCCTGGTCTATAGAGATATCACATGATCGAGATATTAAAAGAAGGATATGTCCTTTTTAGAGGAGAAGCGTTAAGCAAGCGAGAAAAAATTCTTAGTAGACTTATTGTGTTAAAGGAGTTGTGAGATATGAAGGATCATAGAATAGAAGGAGCGGAAACGGCTGTGAAGGGCTTATACGTCATCAGCGACAGGAAGAATGCGCTGCTAAAGGCTGAGAGTAAAAGGTATGAAGTCGCCTCTGCAATAAACCATGAAATGGCTATGGATGATTGGGAATGCGGTGGAGCATCATGACGAAACCACTCTACGATGCACATTATCAAGAACAGCATTATTTCGGAAACCCCTACCATGGACTTGTGGCATTCTTTGAGGCATACGAGCCGAAAGGGCATGTCCTTGATCTAGGATGCGGACAAGGCAGAGATTCATTAAGCTTAGGAAGGTTAAGGTACACAGTGACAGGCGTCGATGTCTCCACTGTCGGGCTCGATCAAATGAATCAAGCCGCCCGTGACGAGCAGTTGAACGTAACCGGGAAATTAGGAGATGTTTACACGTACCCAGTAGCTGCGGAATACGATATTGTCCTGCTGGATTCGATGCTGCATTTTTATAAAAAGGATGTCGAAAACGAAACGAAGTTCGTCCAGCGTATTGCTTCAGAGTTGAAAAATAGTGGGGTGTTGGCCATTTTCATGATGCAAGGGGAAAAGAGAGAGACATACTTGAAGCGTGTGCTGGATGAGATGGAGTTCGAGTGGGAAGTACTTGCTGACCGCTATACAGACTACCCGGAATTCAACACTCGCTATCATATGTATATCGTGAAAAAAGACAGTTGAGTATACGGTAACAATTCAAATAGGGGGGGCAACTAAGTGATTTAGAATTCCTAAATTCCGTATTTCAGAATGAAGGTATACACCCAAGGTCAATATTTTGTAGCGTTGAGGAATGTGGGTATTAAGTTGCCTGCTAAATGGATATTAGGTTGGAAAATGTAGATCATTAACCTACCGACTTAAAAAATGTCTCGCAGAAGGTAAGCTATCTTGAATTCGGGGCTTCAAGTAAAGGGGTGATACTTGAAGCCTTTAAAAGCTAATCTCATATAGAAAGTCTCGAATTACTTGCCCAAAGTATAGCAAGGTTAGTATCAAATGAGTATTGAGTTAAATATTCAATTTCGAGTTTTAAACAAACAGGGCGATATTCCGGCATGAATTAGGCCTCCTTTATGTCTAAGCTGAGAGATATGATTTTTTGGATTATTAATTCGAGATTTTGAAACACAATCTGTTAAATTACGTAAATATAGGAGTCGGTGAAATGGGGGGAGTTTAATGAGCAAAATATTATTGCATATTGAAGGACTCATTGTATTACTAGTTTCTGTATATTTTTATGCTCAAATAAACGGGAGTTGGGGGCAATTCTTCCTTTGTTTACTTGTGCCAGATATATCTATGTTGGGTTACTTAATTAATAATGCAACAGGATCAATTATTTATAACATGGGGCATACGTATATCATCCCATTATTACTCATCATGCTTAGTCTGATTATCAAACAAGAATTGATGTTGGAAGTAAGTCTTATTTGGATTGCCCACATTGGAATGGATAGAACATTCGGCTACGGTTTGAAGTATCCAAATAATTTTAAAAATACCCACTTACAAAAAGTCTAGACACGATATCCCTACGTGGTTTATGTGTGAGTCAAAACTCTCTCTTGTAAAAGCTTGGTTTATCTCGATACAGAGTCTTTCAGATAAAGGGGCGATTATTCAATAAGGATAGCTGTCCCTTTCTTTGTATTAAGTAGTGATCAGTGTTTCTAAGATCCTTTTAATTATTGGATTGGGTCCGATTATTGGAATTAGTATCTGAAATTTTCTTCATTATGAATCAGCCTTCATGTAACAAATCTAAATACGACTCTTCAAATTTAGAGGGCGATAGTTACAAGGTGGCTATCGCTTATGGAGTTACGAAGTAGGTCAGTACAGCAAGAACTTTAATAAAATGTATTAAAGTTCGTCAAACCATAATGATTATTTTAGAATAGCCCAGATCTTCGAAATACATATATAGTAAAGAAACATTCCACAAAGGTTCACTTGGACAACCATTTAGTGCTGAACAATTTAGGCAACCTGTTAGTTACGATTTTCATGTTCGCAAAAATGAAGGGGTTCTTGCCCATATTGAGGGTGAGGAGGCTTCTTCACGCTAAGTACGATAACCGTAACCAGGATGAGCACCATTCCAAGAAGTTGAATGATGGACAAATGGTCTCCGATAAGCAGGAAACCGAATAATGAAGCTGTTACCGGCTCAACCATAGCGACCATTGAAGCAGTAGTTGGAGCAGTCCACTGAATGCCAATCACATAAAATATAAATGAAACTCCAGCACCCAGGATCCCCAATAAGAGAAACCAACCTATGTCGTTTGACGTCACCACACTAGCGGCTTCATCAATGTCTGCTACAAGTGAAAGGATGAGACAAAATGAAAAGAACGCGATGGTTAAGGTGGTCTGTGGCTTTCCAATAGAGGAGGCATGTTTAAATCCGAATATAAATAGTGCATAGGAAAGGCCGGCAGCAAGCCCGAATGATACCCCTATAAAACCCACTGATATCGAATGGGTATTGTAGGCACCTGTAAGCATGATAATCCCCATAAGTACACCCGATATGCATCCCCATTTAAACCAAGTTGAAGGTTCTATTCGTAATAAAAAAGAGATGACAAGGACGAACACCGGTGCTGTGTACATTAAAGTAGCAGCAATAGCCACACTTGAAGCTTGGATCGTGAGAAAATAAAAAGTGAAATTCCCTGCAACACCAATTCCAGCTAATAAGGACCATATGTATAAACGAGTAGAGGAGGTCCAATTTTGTTTAAAGCGTAAAAGAAACCATGCAAAAAAACATACAAAGCCAACAGTACCTCGATAAAGGGAAATCACAATAGGATCCCAGCCCTTGTTCATTAATATATTTGCGATTCCCCCACTAATGCCCCAGAATATAGCTGCAAGGATAACTAAGCTTATACCTACAGACCTCATCGTTTGTCTGCCTCCTAAAAATAAGTGTAAATCTTAATCCTTCTATATAGAAATCTAAAATGGGCTTAATAATGGAAATTCAAGAGCCAAACCATCTTCTTTACATTTTTAAGCAACCATATGATTTTTTAGAAGGCATAAATGGTAATTAGTTACAAATATTTTCTGGTTTTAGCAGGAATGTACCCTTTTTTCATCTAAAAAAACAGAATAGTGTGATGTTTTATCAGAATTGTCAGGTTCAGCAGAGTGGATCTAGATTTTCTCAGTTTCAAGTGTTAAAGAATTCGTGGCGCTTGTTCAATAAGGAAGTTCGCTTTTTCACTATGGTTGCAGTTTGGTTGGAGAAATTTTTAAAAAAGGAGTGTTTCGGTGGAGCTAGTATTTATAAGACACGGACAAGGAGAGCATACCTTGAATTTACCTGAAAGTTTACATACGTCAGATCCCGACTTAACTGAGGAAGGGACCATTCAAGCTAAATCACTAAAAAAACAATTTCCTTTATCAAAAGCAGATGTGATAATAATTAGTCCAACGAGAAGAACATTACAGACAGCACGAATTTGGAGTGAAGATATCAAGTGTAGCAAAATAGTAAGCCCTTTAGTTTCTCCAAGAATGTTTACTCAAAAATCAGAGTGGCAGACGCTTCCTTGCGATGAAATTCTCTCAAAGGAAATAATAAAAGAGGACTTCTCTGGTTTACACATCGAAGAGGAACGATCTAATGAGTGGTGGTATGAAGGTATAAATAAATTACCCGATAAAAAGTTTAAAGTATTAGCGAAGGATTTCCTGAAATGGTGCAAACAATTTGAAAATAAAAGGATCTATATAGTTTCTCACGATGGAACGATAACGTCGTATAGTCAGCTGCTTATCGGTAGAGAATTCACAAGAAATGATTTTCAAAAAGAAACTGGGGTTATAAAAGTTAACTTTTAATATTCACTAAAGGGAAAACTGTTCAACATTTTAGCAGTGACATCTATACCATAATTTAAATTCAATTTAAGTTAGCTTTAAGAGTTGCCTTCGACTTTATGAACTGTAAAAGACTCGGATTAGAGATATAGCTTTTATAATAGATAGCTCCTATTAAGGAATACTAAATAATAAAAGTAAAAGGAGCTCTCATCTATGTGGATCAATGTATTGTGCGGTCTACTTCTTCCCGGGATAATAATCGGATACTTATTCAAAAAAAATCCCCCATTAATAACATTGATGTACCCAATAGGGGTAGCCATTGCATTCGTGGGCAGCGATTGGGGTTTTGGATTTTTTTGGGATGTTTCTCCGACTTTTGAACATAATCCTTCCTTGTCGGCGTTTCCTTATAAAATCGGTTATTTCCCCTTGTTGTCCTGTTTGTTTGGTTACATAAAAGTAAAGGAAATAGTCAAAACTCCTCTGCTTATTTTTCTATTTTCGTTCATCACCACCTTTATGGAACTTTTGGCTGTTTGGTCAGGTAAAATCCTTTATTCTAATGGTTGGAACATTTTCTGGACATTTGTCACCTATTTAGCTGGGTTTATTGTAGCGTTCCTCTATATAAAAATATTGAAGAAGTATAAGGTTTTAAGGTAGAGATCTATTTGCAGTTTCCCTAGTGTAACTTTATCTACGGAAGGGTAATGTCCCAGAAAGCTTGCTGTTGTTTTTAAATAAAAAGAGCTATTCAGGGAGGCATCTAAATGAAAAGGATAAGATGGGGCATTATAGGATGCGGGGACGTCACGGAAGTTAAAAGTGGACCCGCTTTTCAACTGATCGAAAACAGTGCTCTGCAAGCTGTGATGAGGAGGAATGGAGAAAAGGCAAAAGATTATGCGGAACGTCATGGAGTGCCAAAATGGTATGATAGAGCAGAGGATTTGGTGCATGATGACGAAGTAGATGCTGTTTATATAGCCACTCCACCTTCTTCACATAAAGAATATACGATTATGGCAGCCCAAGCAGGAAAGCCGGTGTATGTGGAAAAACCAATGGCCAATAATTCGGAAGAATGTGCAGAAATGATACATACATGTGAAAGGTATAAAGTGCCGTTATTTGTTGCCTACTATAGAAGATCTCTGCCAAGGTTCCTGAAAGTGAAAGAGTTAATTGAAGAAGGTACGATTGGAGAAGTACGATTTGTTTCTATTCAGCAGACTCAACAAATCGTTCAAACAGATGAGAATGGTGAATGGCCTTGGAGAGTTATACCTGAAAAAAGTGGAGCAGGATTATTTTACGATGTAGGCTCTCACACTTTAGATCTTTTTGATTATCTGCTTGGACCTTTGAATGATGTAAAGGGGTTTGGTCTTAATCTGGCCAATTCCTATCCAGCGGAAGATACCGTAAGTGGGGTATGGAAGTTTGAAAGTGGGGCTGTTGGGACTGGGGTTTGGAATTTCTCTTCTTATAAAAATGAAGACGATAACCGTATTGTCGGTACAAAAGGAGAAATCCAGTTTTCTACGTTTGATGACAAGCCAATTATTCTATTAACCGACTCCCAGGAAGAGTCTTTTTATATCGAGCATCCTAAACATATCCAACACGCTCATATTCAAACGGTTGTTAATGAATTACGTGGGGTGGGGACTTGTCCAAGCACTGGTAAAACAGCGTTTCGTACCAACAAGGTCATGGATGAGCTTGTCAAAGAGTATTATCAGGAAAATATAGGAGAAACATACCGTTCCATGTGACTTTTACATGGAACGGTTTTTCTTCTGTTTTAGAATAATGACTCTGATCAATCTAGGCTTTAGGGTGCTTTTTTGAATTTCCTTATTCAGCTGATGTTAGATATGTTGATTCCCTTTTTCATAGCTACATTTGCAAAAGACATGGTGAGGCACTACATAGATAAGGCATCTTATAGTTAGTCGTTGAGTGAAACGCTTAACCAAATTTATTCGTAATCAAAATAGGACAGAATGAAAAGGAGTTAAGTACATGAACAACTTTCTCATAATTGGAATGATCGTTGGGATTGCAATTGGGAATCAAATCTAGATAAACTGATTTTCTTAAACTGTATTTAGAAAGAACAATAAATTTAACCTGCATATAGGGTGATGCGGATGTTTTTGTTGACCATTGATGCTAATGACTGAATAAGGCTTTCCTAGTTTTTGGTCCTACAACCCCATCAGCGATTAACCCTTTTGATTTTTGAAATTTCTTTACAGCAGATAAGGTTTGTTTTCCAAAAGACCCATCAACGCTAATGTCAAGTTTTCTCTGGAGAATTTTTACTGATTCCCCTTTACTGCCATATCTTAAGGTCTCGTTAAAGGTTTCATATTCTGCGACTACTTTTTTGGCTTTACCCACCCCATAATTTTGCGCTAACGTAGTGAAGGATGAAGAAGAGCTTGTAATGTAGACAGGAATATTCTTATCCGCACGATCATACAGCCAGATTACATCTTTGTTATACATACGGATACAACCGCTGGAAGCGTAGGTTCCAATTGAGGCCGGATCATTTGTTCCATGCACTCCATAAAGATTTCCCGATGTATGTCCCCAATCTCCAGGAACTTTTATCCCCAGCCACCGCGCGCCTAGTGGATTGCGAGGATCTCCACCTGGAATGTTTTCTTTATACCATGGCCTGTTTTTAACCTTATTTACTAAAGAAAATTTCCCTTCCGGAGTTAAACTCCTCGTTCTTCCAGTTGCTACAGGAAACACTTTTTGTAAAGTACCGTTTTCATAAAAAGCTAGTTGGTTGTTACTTTTGTTAATAATAATTGCTTCGTTCTGTGCAGCTTCTGTCGGCATCACCAACAAACTAAAACTCATTCCCAAAATCCCTAATGCAAATGCGGTTTTTCTTAGTAGCATTCTCTATCCTCCACCATTCCTTAGTTAGCATGGAAATATTATACTTTTAGTAACTGGAGAATAGGTGTCGTAAGCCGCTGTCGAAATAAATAAATTTTCAAGTTCTCTAAGACAAGGTAGAATAAGCCCAAAAATAAAGGGTTTATCTTGAATAGAAAGAAATACTAGTATAGACCATGATTGATTAGGAGGTACCACATGATTGATCGATTGGACACCGTTTGTATAAAAGTAAAGGACGTAGAGAAATCCAGTAATTGGTATCAGGAAGTCTTAGGATTCGGAGTTGCATTCGAGGGTAACGGATATCGAGTTTTAAGCGTTGGAAATGGTGTGCCACTAACGATTGAAGAGGGATTAACCTCTATGAGTACGAATCAGAGTTATCCAATATTCTTTTCAAAAAATATTGAGGACACTTATTCAAGTTTAAAAAGTCAGGGTGTACAAATAGATCCACTACATAACGATGATGTAAGTCATTTTTTTGATTTTTACGACTTGGATGGTAATAAATTGCAAGTGTGTTACTTTGAATAAGGAAATCTAATAAGGGGGAAGGACATGACAATGAAACGTAAAAACAGCAATGACTTGCCACTAGAACAAAAAGAAGAATTACTTACAGTGTTAAAAGACCGTTTTGAGAAAAACGTGAACCGCCATAAAGGTATGGAATGGGAGAACGTCAAAGCTAAGTTAGAGACTAATAAAGAAAAACTGTGGTCCCTCAATGAAATGGAGAAAACCGGTGGTGAACCGGATGTTATTGACTATGACGAAGAGAATGACGTATTCATTTTTTATGATTGTTCAACGGAAAGTCCTAAAGGACGCAGAAGTGTATGCTACGACCGTGAAGCGCTAGAGTCGAGAAAGAAACATAAGCCTGACAACAGTGCTATGCATATGGCCAGCTCGATGGGGATAGAAATTTTGACGGAAGTGCAATATCGAGAGCTTCAAGAACTTGGAGATTTTGATAAGAAAACGTCGAGTTGGGTGCAAACACCTACTGATATTAGAGAACTCGGTGGCGCAATTTTTTGTGATTTTCGCTACGGTCACGTCTTTGTTTATCATAACGGCGCTGAATCTTACTACGCTGCCAGGGGATTTCGTGGCTCACTAAGGGTCTAATTATTGCGAGGGCAATATTTTTAAGAATTTTAATTTAGTAAGATTTGGGGAGGCTGTCGAATCGCTCTCGACAGCCTGAGGAACTCTCTATCTTAGGAGTTCCTTTTTTTGTGCTTCATATTAACTTATTTTCTTATGGTTGGCGCTTTCGAGGTTGTTTCTCTTCTTTTCGCGCATGTTGCTGGGCGTTTTTCTTGGACAGTTTTTTATTACCTTGAGCCATATGATCACTCCCCTCGTTCTTATTATTTCTAGAACCATTCGATTTATTGATCAAATCTTGTATAAGAGTGTAGGATAAAGCTCCTGCAAGTTATGAAATAGATATGTAAAGAAACCTATGCAAAAAACGGTGGGCTTACTGATCATGGTTGTAGGTGTATTGGTATTTAAGCAGGGGATAAGTTTCCATTGATAAGGAAGGCTCAAGTGAAAAGTTTTGAATAACGATAAAAAGCCCTATCCATGAAGAGGATAGGGCTTCCTATGCATCTTAGTTACTGGAAGCTTTCCAATAAGCCGCCTCTTTTTTAGAACGAAGCGGTGGGAAGGTTTCTCCGCTTTCCAATTTCACTTGTTTCTCATCTTCACTGATGTCACTCTCGTTGCCGCCATCCACTAAGCCATCAAACGTATACGTGCCATTCTTAGGTGCTTTTTCTCCTGTCTTGTAACGTTCAGCCATTTGTTTTATCTCCATTTCTAAAAATTGGAATTTTTGTGTGTACATAAGCTATATATCCACTTTAAGAAAAAGACAAACCAAATTCAGCGCATTTCTTTATATTAGAATAATAATTGATTCAATAGACTTAGTGCTGTTTCAAAAGGTCTATAGGAACAGGTTTTCTTATGTCGAATAGCATCCCCTATTTTGTTAAAGATAAAATGGATATCACAAGTGGAGGAGAATTCGCTATGGAATGGGACTTTATTTGGAAAGCGGCACTCATTGTTGTCGTAGGTACTTTTCTATTACGCATTGCAGGTAGAAAAACAATTTCACAAATGACTTTGGCTGAGACCGTTATTATGATTGCAATTGGTTCTTTGCTCATACAGCCGGTCGCTGGTAAGAACGTATGGGTGACCTTTATGGTGGGAGGAATATTAATTTTGACTTTGCTTGCCATGGAATATGTTCAAGTGAAATCTGATGGACTAGAGAGGTTGATTACGGGTAAGTCAAAAGTTGTCATTCAAAATGGAAAAATCCAAGTGAAAACGCTCTCCAGATTGCGGATGACAGTGGACCAGCTTGAGATGAATTTACGCCAGAGAAATGTTACGAATATAACTGATGTTGATTGGGCCACGTTAGAGCCGAATGGGCAAGTAGGTTTTACTTTGAAGCAAGATTCTCAACCTGTGACAAAGAAGGATTTAAACCAATTGATTCAGGCATTAGAAAGCAATGCTCAACAGTTGGCGCAATTGAAGCTTCAGTTGGCTACAGAAGAGGCTCAGCCAAAACAGAATATTTTTACCGAGATCAATGACAAACGAGCGAAAGAAAACTTTCCAGACCAACTACAATAAAGAGAAGCCATAGAGGTTTCTCTCAATTTTTTTTTCTTTTTGAAGAATAAAGGAAAATGATAGGAAAACAACGAAAAGATAATTGTAAAACACTTACTTGCTTTCTGAAAGGAGAAAGGAAAATGTCTGAATACGAAGCAGCCAGCGGTCTGAGGACAAACGTTGATGGGCGAGTGTTAGTCATGGAGAGGACCTTTCATGCTCCGCAGAGTCTTCTGTTTCAAGCTTATTCAGATTCAAAGCAATTATCGGATTGGTGGGGACCACAAGGATGGGAAACGGAAAATCGTACATTCGAGTTTAAGCCAGGTGGTACGTGGCTTTACTGTATGAGGTGTATGGATAAGGCCCAGGGAGATTTTTACGGCCAAGAGTCCTGGGGAAAAGCGACGTTTAATGAAATCGTGGAGCCGGAAAAAATTGTTTATACGGATGTTTTTGCCGATGAGAAAGGAAACGCAGTCGAAGGCATGCCAAAAATGGAAATCACAATTGAGTTCAAGGAAAAGGAAGGGAACTCAAAGCTAGTGGTTATATCTGAATTTGCATCTGAAGCACAGTTGAAAGAAGTTTTAGGAATGGGAATGATTGAAGGTTTCAATTCGCAATTGGATCGACTCGACGAACACCTCGAAAAGCACCAGTGAAAGGAGTTTTTAACGTGAAAAAAGTCACCCCCTTTTTAATGTTTCAAGATGGAAACGCTGAAGAGGCAATGAAGTTCTACACTTCTGTTATTGATGGTTCAGAAATCAGATCGGTGACTCGCTATGGAGCGGAAGGACCAGGGAAAGAAGGAACGGTAATGCAAGCAGTATTCTCCTTAAAAGATCAGGAAATTATGTGTATAGATAGCCCAACGCCTCATGATTTCGATTTTACCCCTTCCTTCTCGTTATTTATTACATGTGAAACGATGGCAGAACTCGAACGGCTCTTCGAGAAGTTAGGTGAAAATGGAGAAGCATTAATGCCTCTCGATCATTACGGTTTCAGTCAGAAATTCGGGTGGGTAGTTGACCGGTACGGAGTTTCTTGGCAATTGAACCTCGAATAATGCAGAAAGACGTGTCCAAACGGGCACGTTCTTTTTTTGTGCGGTTTTGCGTACAGGGAGAAGGGGGATAGAGTGGTTAGAGACTATTTACCACTTCAAATATGACTCTACTTATAGTGATCGCTATGGTGCAATGGATTAAACTTATATTTTTCCAGATCTCTATAATAAAGGGGAAAAACCACCAAATTAGAAAAGAAAATATAAGGTATTGTTCTAGTCAAGGAGATCTGTTCATGAAGGAAATACAAGGTGCTTTACATTTTACGACCCAGATGGAAACCACTTAGGCTGTTGTGAGTAGTTTTAACAGGCTGAAAAGGACTCAGTTTAGGCCTCCTCGCATAGTGGAATGGTTAGTTAAAAGATAAGGAGGGATATAAAATGAGATTGATTCGTTCTTTAATCCATACAATAGTTGATATCCTTATGTTCATTCCACGCGCAATTGGAAGATTGATCAAAAGGATCGTATAAATTAAATCAGAGTTCTCAAAAAGGCACTTCTAAATGGAAGTGTCTTTTTACTTTTATTTTTATTTTAAACGATATTCGATACTAATCGTTTTATCGGCTAATATCCTGCTGATTACTACCACTAGTGGGTTCAACCCGAATTCCATTCTAATTATTCTGTCTATTTGTCAAGTATTAAACCTTTTATCACTTTTTTTCTTTCCAGAAAACGGTTCAGAAGTGTCTCTATGTGTTAGAATATTCCGTAAATCATTATTGATGCTGAAGGAGGATTATTGGATGTCTCAAGTGCACCCATATGACAAACAAATGAAACAACAAATAGTAGAGGATGCCTGTCATTCCTTACGTAAATATGACCGGGCCCACTGGGTAACGGTAACGAAAGAAGCGTTCCGGCCGCTTCATTTGGTATTCCATTGGAAACAACGGTTAGATTCGGGGATCACGATGGAGTACACGCTAGTCTATCATTCGGAAAAAGATCTCTACTTTTGGATTATCGAAGATGTTTTAAACAAAGAACTCTTTATGAAAAAAGTACAGCCTTCTGATGAATTTATTGAAGCAGTTGTAAATGGTTATGATGAACCTCTAACTTCTCCTTCTATCCACCACTACGTTGAACAGAAGCTCCCAATGCTTCCAGCAGCTTCTCTATTCGATATTGGTTTCGGCTACATGCCTGTAGATGAACTGCAGGCGATGATTTGGGAACATGTTGCTGTAAACATCCGGCGTTTTAAACCAGGATTTTCTAGTGGTATTCGATTGGTAGAGGAACTGCCTGTTTTAGCTTAAAGGAAATAATAGCACAGGAGAAGAGGCCTCTTATGAGGTCTCTTTTTTACATAGGAAGTTTGAAAAATAGTTGTTTCGCATTCCCTTTTTTTGGATATTTAATAGGGAAAAGCTTATTCATTACGATAAGCGACATCTGATTAAAGGGAGTGCAACATGGATGAACACTTCTAAGAACCGTTCGAAACATTTGTCAAAAAATCTTTGGTCAGGGTTTTTGTTTGGGATCGGGATGGCTGCTTTTGTTGATGAGACAGTATTTCACCAACTGTTACATTGGCACCATTTTTATGATAAGTCTACGACTACGGTCGGACTTGTTTCCGATGGTTTTTTTCACGCTTTTAGCTGGTTTTCTACCATCGGCGGTTTATTCTTAGTTGCTGATCTTCGCCGGCGGAAAGCTTTTTGGTTCAAGAGATGGTGGGGAGGAGTACTCTTAGGGGCTGGACTTTTTCAGTTTTATGATGGCACCATTCAGCACAAACTCATGCGTCTTCACCAGATCAGATACGATGTTTACATCTTGCCCTACGACATTATATGGAACGCACTGGCTCTGATCATGATTGCGATCGGAGTGTTTTTGCTTATAAGGACAAATACAAAAAATGCATTAGGGGTCTATGAGTAAATGAAAGGGTTAACCCTCGAATTGATGTCGTATGTAATGGCTGCTCCATTTGTTGCTGCGCTTATTGTTTACCTGGTTTTAACGTGGTTGAGTAAAAGGCGTTCGAGAGACTGGCCGTTATATCGTATAGTCCTCTGGTCACTAGGTGTCGTTTGTTGTCTATGCTCTGTCGTTGGCCCTTTGGCAAGTCTAGCTCAGCACGATTTCTACTATCATATGGTGACCCACTTGCTATTAGGCATGCTTGGCCCGCTCTTATTTGTATTAGGGGCACCTATGACGCTTGCGCTAAGGGCTCTCCCAGCCAAACAAGCACGTTTAATCACCCGGGTGCTAAGAAGTGAACCGGTGCGTATACTCAGTCATCCCATCACAGCTTCGATATTAAACATTGGTGGGTTGTGGGTTCTATATACTACAAATTTGTATGCACTTATGCATCACTATTTTTTGCTTCATTTACTTGTCCATGTGCACGTGTTCTTAGCGGGATATCTCTTTACCATTTCATTGATATACATCGATCCGACGCCGCATCGATATAGTTTTGCCTACCGAACGTTGGTGTTTATAGCTGCCCTGGCAGCACACGGAATTTTGTCTAAATACATTTATGCGTTTCCCCCTGATGGAGTATCAAGATCGGCTGCAGAGGCTGCTGGTAAATTGATGTATTATGGCGGGGATCTGATAGATATGGTCATTATTTTCATTTTCTGTCTTCATTGGTATAGATCCTCCCGGCCGAGATCTATGGCGTAGTTTAGATTCACGCAGAGCAGTGGTGACCAGATCCGTGTCATAGAGAAAGCAGGACTTCATAGGGATTGACGGTATTTGAACGCTTGTCCAGTTTAAAGGATAGGCGTATTTTTATTGTAGTTCCAATCGAATTTTGAAATAATTGGTAGGGATAAGATCTACTTAAAAAAATGAGAGTGTAGTTGTTCAGCATTGAAATGGGTATTTTAACGTTCGTTTGTCTATTCAATTATAGGATCTGTCCAATATTCGTAAGAAACAATCCGGCTATCTATCCGTGGAAAATACTTTTTTAGAAAGGGTGGCCTTATGAATGATGAACGTTTTTCTTATTTAATTGGCTTGATCTCTTTCTTATCCTGGGTACTTTATTTTATGTCCTATTCTTCTCTGTATAAAAGTGAGAAAATCATGGAAGGCATTATTTTTATCGTGATCTTAGTAAGCCTACATATGATCATAACGAAAATCTATTTTCGGTGATTCTACCATCTAATTTTAAGATAAGGATCAAGAGCTGGAAAATGAAAAGAAATCGATTTACTATTAACTGCACAAAAGGAATGAAGCCTATGACAATATTATCTTTCTTAGCCATTTTAGCCGTAGGAATCGGATCCGGGTTTATTAACGTTATGGCTGGAGGTGGATCGCTCTTAACGATGCCCATGCTCATCATTTTCGGGCTGCCTTCTGCTGTAGCCAATGGAACGAATCGCATTGCTTTATTTGCTCAAAACCTTGTGGCCATTGCATCTTTTAGGAACAGTGGTTATTTTGACTGGAAATTCAGTACGATGCTGGCGATTCCTGCGTTACTCGGTTCGATTGTAGGTGCACGATTTGCGATATCGTTGCCTGATGAAATTTTTAACAAGATTCTATCTATTGTGATGCTTGTGGTTTTAGCGATTATCGTTTGGAAACCGCACAAGAGGCTTTCCACTGAAGTTTCTCAAAACACATGGCCAAGAAGAATCGGTCTTATCGTGATCTTCTTTTTCGTCGGAATCTATGGGGGGTTTATCCAGGCAGGTGTCGGCTTTATTATCATTGCTGCGCTTACGCTTGTATCTGGTCTTTCTCTTGTTAAAATCAATAGTATCAAGGTCTTCATTGTTGCGATCTATACGGCTTCAGCCTTAGCTGTTTTTATTATTAATGACCAGATTCATTGGGGATATGGGTTTACACTTGCGGCAGGGATGAGTATAGGAGCCTTACTCGGAAGTAGGTTTGCCGTTAAGCACGGAGAAAAATGGGTACAGCGCATATTGATTGTGGCTGTAATCGCGATGGCTATTAAGCTGTTGTTTACATAGAGTCGTGTTGAAGGGAGGCCATGATATGAAAATCAAAGGCATTACTTTAGTATTCATAGGCGCGGCTTGTTTCGGTTTTACACCTATTTTCGTTAAAACAGGGTTCGCTTACGGATACAGTCTGGGAGAAATCAATATTGCACAAATGCTTTGGGGATTCATCTTGTTGTGGGTATTAAGCTTATCTAAAGGGTTAACGACAAGAGGAATGACGAAAGCAGATTTGTGGAAGGTCATGGCTACGGGAACGACGGTGGGTTTGACGAGTATTTTTTATTATGGGGCGATGCAATATTTATCCGCTTCTTTAGCTATTATTCTTCTATTCCAATTTGTTTGGATCGGAATGATTTATGAATGGGTATTTAGCAAAAGTAAACCGACTAGAGTAAATCTAATTTCTTTAGCCATTACATTAACCGGTGTTGTTTTTGCTTCAAATGTGATTAATGGGAAAGCCTTTGACTTACCACCTTTAGGACTGCTTCTCGGATTGTTATCCGGGTTTTCCTATGCAGGATTTATTTACTTTAGTGGTCAAGTAGCGACGAAATCACATCCGATTCTTCGCAGTGCCTTAATGGTAACTGGATCAACGATACTCGTCCTAGTTGTGTTCTTCAAAGATATTCCGACCTATCCTCTTCTTGATGGTCGGTTATGGATCATCGGTGCAGGAGTTGCCTTAGTCGGTGCCATTATCCCACCGCTGTTCTTTGCCGGAGGAGCCCCGCTCATATCTGGACGCCTTGCGAATGTATTGAGCTCGGTTGAACTCCCTGTAGCGATCATCTCAGCCATGCTCATTCTTTCTGAGTCTGTCACATGGCTGCAGTGGTTTGGAATTTTACTCATTCTCTTAGCTATTGTTGTCAACGAAATGAGCGGTATGATGGTCAAGGTCAAATCAAGAAAACGCGTGAGTTAAAGATATTGTTGGAAAAGGAGCTTTCCTATGAACATTCAATTCCATAAACTAACGAAACCGACTGAAGCGATTAGAGAAGCCTTCGATCGCTGGGAAAACGATCCTGCTTTAATCTCTTTAACTCGGCCAAACCAAAGTCAAGCTGACATAGAACTTACAAAAACCGTATCTTTTGAGGACTTGACGGAGCGTGTTAAAGATCATCACATTTACCTTATCTATCTCGATGGACAATTGGTTGGTGAGATGAACTATATGATTGATCCGCCTCATCTCTTCAAAAAGGTACCACAAACCGCCTGGATTGGTATAACCATCGGGGAAGCTGAAGCCCGTGGTAAAGGAATTGGCCGTTTATCAATTAAGCATTTAGAGAAAGAGATTGAACAAGAAGGGTTAAGAAGAATAGAACTTGGGGTCTTTGAATTTAATGAATCCGCCTTTCAGTTATATAAAAAGATGGGTTATCAGGAAATAGGCCGTATCAAGGACTTTACGTTTTGTAAGGGTAAATTATGGGCTGACATTCGTATGGAAAAACACGTGAAAGGTAATTAATATTGACTAAAGCTAGGCCTGCTAGAGGGTGCTTTTTCCATAAGAGAAATCACCCTCTTTTTCTTGTGATCCCGTATGTTAGTCATTCGCTCAGCTTCCGATGATGCAGGAGAGGGAGCTGCTGAAATTCAAGAAAATTTTGTAGAAGAAGCAGCGAAGAACTTCAGTCATGTGAATGAAGGAATGCTAAAAACATGTAGTCATAATAGAAAAAAGCCTGATCTCTCTATAAAGCGAGGGTTCAGACTTTGACTAGCTCATTTACTCTGGAGTAGTAAAAATCTGTAATGAATAAACCTAGAACGTAGACGATAAAAGAGTAATAGATGTTCCAATCATCGCTGTATTCTACTTTATCTGTAAAAAGAGCCAGTAGTTCCAAGCCATTAATTAAGAGGATAAATAAGCCATAGACCCACAACCTTCTGATTTTCTTAAAATAGATGCAGTAAGCGAACCATGCGCAAATGATTGGATTATAGCCAATATCGATAAATAGTGACTCGAGCAGGACGATGGTTGGTTCAGGATTTAAAGCCCATAAATTACTCTGCATACCGACCTGATTAGATATAAGAGATAATAAGGCTGTAAAAGGAACCACCGAATAAATTAAGATGCGTGCTCTTCGGAATAAAATAATTGCAGTTATCCAGGGGAGAATGAATCCGACAGTAAAGTTGAAGATCATAGAGATCGCCATCTTTCTAATAAGTAATGGTCAAAATACTATTCATCTTATCTTCCTATCCCCTTAGAATTTTATGAAGGTAATATTTGTTAAAATATCTAATTATACTTGAACACTTTTTTCTTTACTAGCTTTTACATGAAAACATACTCATGTAAAATCGTAGTGTAAAAGGTAATTTAATTCTTCTTAATTTTGGGAATAGAAAAGAGAAGCGTCCTTTTATAGTGAGCAGAAGAACCTACAAAGGAGAGAGTGATCAATGGGATCAAACCGTTTTCTTTCTGCAAGTGCGCTTATGGAGAAAGACTATTTTGATGTGGAGCCGATCAGCCGACGTATTAAGGTGTATGAGCTGCCCGAAAATATGAATGAAGAACGTATGAAAGAGCTTCATACGGCAGCGGCTGAAATGAATTGTGATAAACTTATTTTTTATGTAAAAGCACAAACGGATGAGGAAGAGATTCTGCGAGAACTTTCAGCTAAATTGGAAGGTGAAATCAAAGGCTTCTTTCGAGGAGAAGACACAAAAATTTATGCTAAATATTTGGACCCTGATCGAAATCAGCCCGATTCTAAGAACGTAATCTCCCGAGTAAGAGAATTAGATCTTACATCTCATGCAATGAAGGAAGGTCTTCAAGAGGGATACACGATGACGTGGGGAAAAGAAGACCAAGCCGAGGAGATGGCCAAGTTTTATAAGTCGATTTTTTCAAAATATCCGACACCCATTCATGAACCGGACTATATTGTAAAAATGCTAAACGACAATGTTCATTTCTCTCTTATTTATCACGACGGAAAGATTGTAAGCGCTTGCTCTGCTGATATATTCTCCGATTATGGAGCGGCGGAGTTTACGGATTGCGCTACCTTACCCGCGTATAGAGGACAAGGGCTGCTTTCCCATCAATATCCTTTCTTGCAGGAAAAAATGAAAGCTCTCGGGATTAAGACCATGTACTCTTATACGCGAGCCATTTCGATGGGGATGAATATCATTACAGCGCAGCAAGGGTTTACGTATGGTGGGTGTATGGTGCAAAACAGTATGATTGGAACTGGCTTAGAGGATATGAATATTTGGTATAAACAATTATAAAATGAACTCAGGACAGCGACATTTAGCTGTCCTTTTTTTTTTGTGTGAAAATGTATAAATATTTCCTTTTCAAAATTGTTTCTTCAAAGGATATTTTTAAAACTTGAGGAGATTCTAATTAAATGTTGCTGAATCATTTCAAGGATAGGTGAAAAGGAAATGCCAAGAACGAATACAGAAACAAATACTTTCAAATCGACGAACCAACAGGATCGTAAACGCATGAATGGAAGAGAAGTCGGGCCGTTAAAAATCACCCATGAGCGTCCCGAAATAGGAAAGAAAATCGCCTTAATCGGTTGGAGCATTCCATCCATTGAAGCGATACAGCAAATGGGGAAAGAATATATCATTGTAAGTCATGAAGATTTCAAACCTTATGCCGATCAGCACCAGGTTCCATTTCTCTCATGGGATTTTGGAAAGCCGAAGCATTATCAGGAAGTTTATGAAAAGTCGAGGGATTTGTTCGATCAACTAAGAAGATTGGATGTTGGCCTTGCCATTCCTATTTTTGAGGAAACGGTGGAGTGGTCAGGCGCACTGAACGCTCGGTTTAGAAATGATCCCAGCGTCTTTGAACACTCGATTCTTTTTAGAGATAAGGCTATGATGAAACGCCGTGCCCATTTAGGTGGTTTGAAAGTCGGTGTGTTTGAAGAAGTCGAGAGTAAAGAAGAAGTTCGCCGATTTTTTAAACGAGTGAACCAATCGTTGTTGAAAAATCACAAGGATCATGCCGATCCGATTCATTTTAAGGCGCTGAATAAAGCGGGAGCTGCCGGTCACCGGATGATTTTCTCTGAAGAGGATATTGATCAAAAACTGACAGATGACAACTTCCCGGGACTCGTAGAAAGTCATCTTTCTGGCATTGAGGTTTCTTGCGAAGTGTTCATCCATAAAGGGAAAGTCCAATTTTTGAATATCACGGAATACGTTTTGCTGGGTTATTCCAGTATGGTTCCTCCATCCGCTGCGATCGAACAATATCGTACGATTATCCTTAAGGAAGTCGAAAAATTGATCGAAGCTTTTGACATCCAATATGGTATGGTCCATCCTGAGTTTTTCATCACGGAAAAGGAAGAAG
The DNA here is from genome assembly GCF_002097535.1 of Halobacillus mangrovi. Taxonomy (GTDB): domain Bacteria; phylum Bacillota; class Bacilli; order Bacillales; family Halobacillaceae; genus Halobacillus; species Halobacillus mangrovi_A. The sequence continues at coordinate 2,840,980 of NZ_CP020772.1, read as the reverse complement.
TGTACTTCGGGGAAATTGCCTACCGCATTCCAGGTGGACATATCTTTGAACTGATCCAAAAAGTATATGGATTTAATCCTTTTGGAGCCCACCTCCTTTGTTGTGACCCTCATTCGACGGCAGAAGAATTAGAAAGGCACATTCCAAAGGATTTGAATGCAGATGGCCATGCAGGCAGTTTTATGGTTTACCCGAAAAAGAAAAGTGTCAGCAGGGTGCATATTCCATCTGACTTGGAAGGCCATCCGAATTTTGATAAACACACGCTATATAAGCCGACTGTCTCTAAATTTGGAGACACGGGAGAAGGGTACGGAAACCATTGGGGTACCGTGTTTTTCCATGGCGAAGATAGTAATGAAATATCAAGATTATTAACGGATTATGTAGATCATGATTTTTATGTGTAGGAGGAACAGCAGGCTATGACATTAAAGGTGGAAACAACGAAAGCAGAATTATTCAAACAAGAATTAGAGGCGCTGGAATCCGCTTTTTCCTTCGCGAAATCGATGTACCATAGCAGTGTCCTGCAGGCAGCGGCTAACTTAATGGATGAAGAAGAAGGCTTCTCAGTCTTATATAAAATGTCTGAACGGTATGATCAGGCGGGGATTTTTCAGGATAGCCCGTGGGAAAACCCTGCAAAACTGCAGCCTAATTTGGTGAAGGGTTCCTTGCAAGCAGGAGGGATGACCTCGATCTTAGAGATGCTGAGTGAACTGAGAATGGTGGCCATCGCGGAAGGAGAATATCAGCGCGAAGGTGTTACAAAGGAACAAGCACAAACTTTCTTACATGAAGTGATGGCATTGAACATAGATATTCTTTTTCCAGAAGAAACAGAAGCTGCACGTATAGAAGGAAAAGGAAAAGATAAAGATCGGATGGAGCGTCTGTTCCAATTTTTATCGGAAAAGTTATCGCTAGCTTCCATTTCCGGTGAGCTTGTGAAAGAAATTCGTGACCTTATTGCCCAACGACCGATTATGGTGAATCGAATTGTGAAGATGGTCAAGCATGCGGAGCAATTGTTGGATAAGGATATTGATGAAGGAGATCGTAAAGCGATTCAATCCTATTTAAACGCGTTAAATGGGAAAACGAAGAAAAGTCAGAACAGTAATGTGAGGGAATATCGTAAAAAGGTGAAAGAGCTTAAAGAAGAAGAGTTGAAAAAGGAAGCTCAATCCTTTGCGAAAACTATGCATGAAACAGGTCTTGTGGCCCCCAACCATGTTGTTCTAGTCCGCTACTTGAACAAGCAATACCCTCAGTTGCTGCCAGATGCACTTAAGGTATCTAAAAAAGGAAAAGCAAACGTCGAGGAGCATCTGGATTTTGTCCAGAATCTGATTAAGGTTGGGGTTCACATTCCGCTGCGACAGTCGTTGTATGGTCTTTCCAAAATGCTGGATCGAGGTGTCCTTTCATCCTCGCCTGTCATTCCTGGGATCAGGAGAATAATTGAGCTGGATCTTCAGCCGGATATCCGCAGGGTCTTACTTAATGCGATTAATGGGAATGAAGGAATTACAGCAAACAGTATACTTGTAGCAGGAATACTTAATGTGCTTGGTCAGCCATTAGGAATCGGACAGGGAATGAATCCTACTTGCCAAACAGCAAGGGGAATCAGCCTCTGGTCCCTTCATGCCCCGGGTCACTTGCTTGATTTAATTGCTAGAGCGGCTAGAGACGGCGATATTGATGTCATGTTTGAAGGCATGACCATTCACTCGAAGGATTTACGCGAAGGATTGGTAGATGACCTGCATGAAGAACTGGATCCAGTGTCCTTAGTGCTTGTTCCGCATCTAGATCGGATCTATTCCGAGCTCGTCCGTCGTTCGAAATTCCGTGGTGATGATGTGCACAAATGGGTAAACCCAGCTTTTTACGGCAATTGGATTCCTAAAGGATTTTGCAGTGTCATTGATCCAATGACAGGCTCAGTTGCTGACTATCCAGGGTTTGTACGTCTCTTCTATGCAACACATCACCCAGAATATAACGAAGGGTATGAACTCATTTATCCAAACCCGGTAGGTATTTTCATTACCAATTCGTTTGGAAAGTTTCTAGGATTGCATGCGGTATCGATCCAGCGTATCGCTAAGGATCCAACAGGAGAAATGAGAATTTACTTTTACAATCCTAACAACGACAGTGCTCAGGATTGGGGGCAGGGGATTCAGCCGAGCGTGACAGGTTTTGGTGAAATTCCTGGAGAATCATCATTACCATTTCATCAATTTGTTGCACGTCTATATGCGTTTCATTACAATCAATATGAACAAGGGGACGGATTTGCAGTGGATGATGAAATTGTTAAAGAGGTAGAATCGTTAGCCAAGGAAAGCTGGGGAGACCAGTACACTTGGGTACAAATATAAATGATGAAAATCCTGCTACTTGGTAGCAGGATTTTTGTTTATACACATGAAAGCATTAGTTTTAGATGTAAATGTTTTTACGTTTATACCTTTTGAGTATAGAGCAGAGAAAAGTTTTGAAAAAGGAACTTCGTATAGTACATAACTTATTGAAACGTAGAAGAAGGTGATACGTATAAAAGTTAATGAGCCAGCTAGTAATGGAAATTAAAAGATGTTTAGAAAGAATGTTAAACTAACGCAGTTAATTTTGTTACAAAGGAGAAAAGTCAATGTCACAGGCAATTATTTTTGATATGGACGGGACGTTATTTCAAACAGATAAAATTCTAGAGATTTCTCTGGAGGATACATTTAATTATTTATCCTCTCTTAATCAGTGGGAAAAAGAGACGCCAATTGAAAAATACCGCGAAATCATGGGTGTTCCCTTACCGAGAGTATGGGAAGCTTTGTTACCTCATCATTCTATCGAAGTAAGAAAACAAGCCGACTCTTATTTTCTTCAAAGATTAATTGAGAATATTAGAAGTGGAAAAGGTGAGTTATATCCGAATGTGAGGGAAGTTTTAAGTTACTTAAAAGAGAATAATTATTCGATTTACATAGCAAGTAATGGGTTAATGGAATACTTAAAAGCTATTGTCAGGTATTATCATTTGGATGAATGGGTTGCGGAGACCTTTAGTATTGAACAGGTCGATACACTAAACAAATCGGATTTAGTACGCACGATATTAGAGAAAAATGAACACAGTCAGGGAGCAGTCGTGGGTGACAGGCTCTCTGATATCCATGCTGCCAAAGAAAATGGTTTAGCTTCAATAGGATGTCAATTTGATTTTGCAAAAGAAGAGGAACTATTACAGGCTGATAAAGTGATTCATGCCTTAATCGAATTGAAAGCTATATTTCCTAAAAGAGAAGTCCATTCAATCTGAGCTGAAACTATCGTAAATAACCCAATGTATGAATAGGCTTTTCAATCAGATTGGAGATGTGATGATATGAAAACAGCCGTACATGTGTTGAATCTTCTCTTTCTTATATTCTTGTTGTTCCTTGGTTTCTTAGCGTATTTAGGTATGAACTTTGCACCTTATCCTGGAAGTCATACTGGTGAAAATATTGGGTTAATTATGATCTATGTGTTTTGGGCTGTCGGTTATTATTTACAAGTGAAACAAAAGACACTTGTTCGTTTTATTACCTTTTTTGTACTTGAATTTATTTTCCTTTGCTTGTGGTTCTTCTATGCGATCGCCTATATTGATTCTTTGTTTGAAGCATAGACTAGACAAAAGTTGTTTTTAGGCTTCCATCTACTTTGAGGATAATAATTACTTTCCACGTCGAAGAAAAAGAAGAAGGATTATCAAAGATAGAGATAGAATAATGAACATACACATACTTAAAACTTACATACAAATTGGTTTACAAATCTATATTCTTAGGAGGGTACTATGGGCAGACTAGTTCATTTTGAAATTCATGTAGATGACATGGAACGGGCGAAGAATTTTTATGGTGATGTATTTGGTTGGACATTTGAAGATTGGAGTGAATATGCAGGAATGCCTTATTTTGGTGCTGTGACCGGCGATGAAAAAGAGTTGGGGATTAACGGAGCGTTAATGCAGCGTCAAAGTCCGCCACCAGAATTAAACCAGCCCGTGAATGGCTATGCATGCACGATGGGGGTAGAAGATTTCGATGCTGTTGAAGCTAAGATTACCAACAACGGAGGTAAGGTTGCCATGCCGAAGTATGCGCTTCCGGGAATGGCTTGGCAGGGGTATTTCATCGATACGGAAGGAAATATTTTTGGGATTCATCAACCCGATGAAAATGCTAAATAGCACCATGAAGAAAGAACCCTTCAATTAGGGTTCTTTCTTCATTCATTGCAAGATGCGCAGTCGTGATCTCTATTCGTCTTCTATCAAATTTTCCCTACTTACGAACGACTTCCTTAATTTGTTCGCGAATCTTCTTACTTGCATCAACCATATTCGTTAATGCAGCTTCTGTTTCTTCAATTCCTCGCGTTTTTAGACCGCAGTCCGGGTTCACCCAAAACTGCCGAGGATCGAGAACCTGTAATGCACGCTGAATATTTGTCTCCATTTCTTCTACTTGTGGTACGCGTGGGCTATGAATGTCATAAACTCCAAGTCCAATGCCCTTTTTATAAGAATGGATCTCAAAGTCAGCAATAATCTCTCCATGGCTACGGGTAGCTTCGATGGATATCACGTCAGCATCAAGTTGATCGATGGTCTCCATAATTTCACCGAACTCGGAATAACACATATGGGTATGGATTTGTGTTTCATCTTTTACAGACGATGTAGCTAGCTTAAAAGCATAAACAGCCTGTTCGAGATAGAGGTTTTGCTTCTCCGGTTTAAGAGGCAGTCCTTCTCTTAATGCTGGCTCGTCCACTTGGATCATACGGATTTCCTGCTCTTCAAGAGCCTTAATTTCTTTCTCCAAAGCTAAAGCAATTTGCTTGGTTACATCAAAACGCGTAATATCCTCACGTACAAACGACCAGTTTAAAATCGTTATAGGACCAGTCAACATTCCCTTTACTGGTTTATTGGTCAAGGACTGTGCGTAGCAGATCTCTTTTACGGTCATCGATTCTTTCCAAGATACATCACTAGTGATAATAGGTGGTTTTACGCACCGGGAACCATAGGACTGCACCCATCCAAAGCGGGTAAACGCAAAGCCCTCTAGCTTTTCTCCAAAGAATTCGACCATGTCGTTACGCTCAAACTCCCCGTGCACAAGTACGTCTAATCCTAATTCCTCCTGCCGGTTTATCCATTCAGAGATGTTATTTTTTATAAAAGTATCATAATAGGCATTCGACCATTCCCCTTGGCGCCACCTCAATCGTGCCTGCCGTATTCCTTTTGTTTGCGGCAAACTTCCGATGGTTGTTGTCGGAAGGAGAGGCAGATCGAAAAACGCTTGCTGGAGATTTTGGCGCCTTTCGAAATCACTATTACGCTTTGTCAAAAGGTCGGTACCATCAGATCGTGGCTTTGATGCATTTTGCTTTAAAGTCCATAGTTGGTTGCGTTTCTCCATTTGAATCGTAAGTTCTTCTTGAATAGAATCTCTTCCATGGTTGATCCCTCTTGTTAAAATGGTCAGTTCTGCTAGTTTTTGATCGGCAAATGCCAAACCATTTTTCAAAATAGGATCTAGATCCTGTTCCGTTTCTACAGTGACAGGTACGTGTAATAAACTACAAGAAGGCTGGACGATTAGTCTTTGAGTTTCAGATAGAATTTCTTCTATCTGGGATAACTTATTTTCCAAATCCGTTCTCCAAATATTTCTGCCATTGATCAGCCCGACTGCAAGAGTTTTGTCTGTAGGAAAACCATACTTTTTTAATGCGGCTACATTCGCTCCTTCGTCGTGCACAATGTCAAGACCTATCCCAGCCACAGGAAGGGAAATGATTTCTTCGTAGTGATCAACGGCCTCAAAATAAGTCTGAAGCAGAATCTTAGCCCCAGGCAATTGGCTGTGGAATAAATGGTACACATCTTTTACCCGTTGTAGGTCCTTCTCTGAGATAGATGTACTTAAAATGGGTTCATCCACCTGGATCCAGTCCGCACCAGCGCTTACCAGTTCCTCTAGCACCTGTATATAGAGAGGCACAAGCTTCTCTAATAGGGAATCTGAATCAGTTTCCTCAAATCCTTTTGCCAACTTAATAAAAGTGATCGGACCTAAGAGGACGGGTTTTGTCGTCAGTCCAAGTTCTTCTTTGGCTTCTTTATAGTATTGAAGCGGGTAATTATGCGTAAGCTCTGGAGTATGATCTGATTGGATCTCAGGGACGATATAATGGTAATTCGTATTGAACCATTTCGTCATTTCTGAAGCCACGGCTTCGTCATTGCCGCGAGCAATTTCAAAATAAGTATTTATGGAGTAATCCCTCTCCTTAAAACGTGATGGAATCAGTCCGAACATAAAGGCTGTATCCAAAACATGGTCGTAAAAACTAAAGTCACCAACGGGTATCAAGTCGATACCGAGGTTTTTCTGTTTTCTTAGATGAGTCAGGCGGATTTTTTTCATGTCTCTCAACAGATCGTCTTCTGAGATTGAGCCCTTCCAAAAACGCTCCAATGCTTTTTTCCATTCCCGCTTTTCTCCGATTCTTGGATAGCCTATGGATGAACTTAGTACCTGTGTCATTTTTATTCCTCCCTGTAATGTAGACAATAAAAAAATCCCTCTATGCACTAGAGAGATTGTTGTGGCGTATTACGATAACCCCCTGTTAATGACAGACGGATCCGGTTAATGTCCTAACACCTCCCTATTCCTCGTAGGTTTAAGTGTACAATCGACAGGCAGGTCTCCTGACTCATGTTCATCACAAACCTGCGTCTTCCCGTCTATTTATCCAATAGACAGTGACTCGCAAGCAGATTTGCTCCCATTTTACAGTGGCGGGACCGTGCCGGAGTTTCACCGGACTTCCCTTTTAAGCTGAATAAGTCTATCCAGCACCTGAAGATCTACGGTATGCAGTTGTTGATCCATACGTACGAAAGAACTCTCAATAAGGAAAGTAATATACCTAGCCTCTCTAATTTTTCAAAGCTCTTCTTCGGTCGAATTAGCACCTAAATCTGCTAAACGCTGATTCGTCTGCCGGGCTTCATTGGGCAAGTCCCTCCGCCGCTCTGAATAAGAGATCGTATTCGTTTCATGGATTAAAAGAATACTAGCATGGAGGCTATAAGCTGTCAAATTAGAGCAATGTCAGAAAAAGGTGTTTTTTCTGACAGATTATGGTACGCTATCAATGGTCGTTAACCATTCGACAAAATAGGTTAACGGGCACACATTTAGAAAGGGGACTTGTTTATGTGGAGAGTTTTAGCGATCAAAGCGATTAACGGCTATGAAATTACGAATGACGAAGCTTTAGACGTGTTAAACTGCCCGGAGGATGAGCTGCTCAGTTTGCTGCATAGCGCCTATCATGTGAGAAAGAAGTTTTACGGCAACAAAGTGAAGCTGAATATGATCGTCAATACAAAAACAGGCTTTTGTCCTGAGAACTGCGGGTACTGTGCGCAGTCCAGAGATTCAAAAGCCCCCATCCAAAAATATAGGATGATGGACAAGGAAACGATCATTCGAGGGGCAGGAAAAGCCCATAATATGAAGGCGGGTACATATTGTATCGTTGCAAGCGGCCGAGGACCTTCCAAGCGTGAATTAGATATCGTCACATCGGCAGTTAAGGAAATCAAAGAGAAATATAATATGAGGATTTGCGCATGTCTCGGGCTTTTAAAGCCAGAACAAGCTGAGCAGTTAAAGGAGGCAGGCGTCGATCGTTACAACCACAATATTAACACCTCAGAAAATCACCACGATCAAATCACCACGAGTCACACCTACGACGACCGTGTAGAAACGGTTAATTATGCTAAACAAGCAGGTATTTCTCCATGCTCCGGGGTCATAGTCGGAATGAAAGAGTCAAAACAGGATATCGTTGATATGGCACGCGCTTTACAGCTGATGGATGCAGATTCTATTCCGGTAAATTTCCTTCATGCCATTGATGGGACAGCACTTGAAGGGACCGATGAATTGACTCCGTCCTACTGTTTAAAAGTTCTATGCTTATTTCGTTTTATCAACCCGACAAAAGAAATCCGTGTATCCGGCGGACGTGAAGTGAATTTACGCAGTCTTCAGCCGCTTAGTCTTTATCCAGCAAACTCGATTTTTGTGGGAGATTACTTGACTACAGATGGTCAAGAAAGCACAGAAGACCACAAAATGATCGAAGATTTAGGGTTTGATGTGGATGTCGTGAATAAGGAAAAAGTTTTAAGTTAATGAAACTGCCTGGATAAGGCAGTTTTTCTTTATCTCAAATAATTTCATATCCTATTACGACAAATCTGCCTATCAATAAAATGTACAGCCGGTTTCTAAACAAGTAGTTCCGATTATTAAACCATATACATGACGTGCTGCCTGTCAGAGGTGTACGAGTGTGGTTGGAATAGGAGTAAGCACAGTTTGAAGCATTTCAGACCTTCTTTCATACGTAGTGAAAAAGTTCTGGAATTGATTCAGGTATAGGAAGAAGGTTGCTTTTAATATAGGAGGGCGTTGTATGAAGCAAACGAATTTCTCTGGAATAGCAGACCGATATGATCTGAATGATTATAGACGTGATGAAATTTGTCGAGATAACAGATTAAAAACGTACATAGAAACACATGATCGATCTAGTTATGAAATTCTGGATTTATCCTGCGGAACAGGGCTTTACCTTGCTCATCAAATAAAAGAGTTTAAAGATACGGATATGAACTGGCACGGATTAGATGCCTCAGAACAAATGCTAGAGAAAGCAAAAGATAGGCTAGGGAACGTATCTTTCGTCCACGGCGCTGCAGAGTCTATGCCTTATCGTTCTGAATCCTTTGATTATATTGCCAATCATTATGCTTTCCATCATTATCTTCACAAACAACAAGTGCTCGATGAAATTTACAGAATATTAAAGCCAGGTGGAATGTATTTCATGCACAATATTGCTGTGGATCATATGCCACTATGGTGGCTGTATTATTATTTTCCTTCAGCTCAGGTAGAGGATCAAAAAAGATTTTGGGACAAAGGATTGATCTATGATCAGCTTAATAAACGGGGATTTAAAGTAGATTTGCAGATTGATTATCAGTTGAAAGAAGTCAAAATAGCAGAATACTTACATTTTGCTGAGAATCGAGATATATCCGCGTTAACTCTAATCAGCGAGGATGAATATAAGGAAGGTCTCGAGAGGATGAGGCTCGATGTACAGGTCGATCCTGAGGCCACAGTCGTGAATGATTTTGCAGAGCTGTTTTGCGTGGCTGATAAAATCTAGTTATGGAGTGATCATTAATGGAAAAGTGGTCAAAACAAATGGTTCACACCACACGTGGAATTTTTGAAGTGTTCACTAAAGGGAAGGGGCAACCTTTATGCGTTACTCATCACTATTCAGAGTATAATGATACAGGAGACTATTTCGCTGACATCTTTACAGACCAGCATAAAGTTTACCTTGTAAACTTAAGGGAAGCTGGCAACTCAGTAAAAGCTTCTGAACCTTATGAACTTAGCCTGTTAGAAACTGTTTTTGATTTAGAGGCGATCAGAGAGGCGTTAAAATTGCCTTCATGGAGTTTTGCCGGCCATTCGATTGGCGGCGTCATCGGAGTGATGTATGGCATTCACTTCTCTAATAAACTAAATGCAAACATCCTTGTTGGGGCAGCTGCTAGAGATTATGCTACGCTATCGTCTACCTGTATTTACAATCCTGCTCATCCTGATTTTGAATATATGCAGGAACTCATAGAAACGCTAAAGTGTCCAGACCTGTCAGAAGAAATGAGAAAAGAAAAGTCCATTGAGCGGACCCAATTGTCCTTACATGATCCTGAAACTCATCACCAGTTGTTTAATAAAAACATCCATAAAAGAATGGCCGTACCACGGTTGAATTTCTTCAATCGAGAGCTGCAAATTTTCGACGTAACGAAAAAGCTGCATCTTAGTTCAGTAAAAACTTTTATTGCTTGCGGAAAACACGACGTCCAATGTCCTCTTGAATTCTCAATGGAAATGTACGATCTCCTACCACAAGCAGAGTTAGTCGTGTTCCAAGAGAGTAATCACTATCCGTTTTTAGAAGAGAAGGAGTTGTTTATTAGAGAGGTAGATAGGTTTATGAAAAGTTAACTTAAAGGAATTCGATCCTCTCAGGGAAGAAGGATTCATGTACAGAGAACGTTTAGAGGAGTCTGGGGTGCCGGTAGAACTCTTGCATTACGACGATATGCCACAGTTTTATCAATATGATCGGCACAGTTGAACGGGCGAAACAAGCCCTTGATGAAATAACGAAGAAGTTAAGAGAAATACTGAATCCTTAACAAAATCCACCTTTGGAAAAAGAAGGTGGATTTTATTATGTAGAGTAAGTAAGAATTTGTTCTATCTCCTCCTATTAAATAGAAAAAAACATGTTACGATTAAAGGTAACAAAGAAATTCAAAACTATGGCAAAATAGAGAGTAAGTAACCTACCATTTTATTCATGTTCAATTGTAATGAAGGGGGATCCATAATCTTGAACACAAAATACTTAGATGTACTGGCTCAAAAATATGATTGTGAAGAAAAAGTAGTCACTGAAATTATTAATCTAGAAGCTATTCTCAATCTGCCGAAAGGTACAGAGCATTTTGTCAGTGATTTACACGGGGAGTATCAAGCCTTCCAGCATGTGTTAAGAAATGGTTCAGGAAGAGTGAAAGAGAAAATAAGAGACATTTTTAATGGTGTTATCTATGAACATGAGATTAATGAATTGGCGGCATTAGTTTACTATCCTGAAGAAAAGTTACCGTTAATTAAAAATAATTTTGATAACGAACAAGAATTGAACCAATGGTACAAAGTAACGATTGAACGTATGATTAAGCTCATTTCTTATGCCTCCTCTAAATATACCCGTTCGAAATTACGCAAAGCATTGCCGGATCAGTTTGACTACATTATTGAAGAACTCTTATACAAAACAGAAGAATCCGCAAATAAGGAACAGTATTATACAAAAATTGTTCAACAAATTATTTCTCTCGGACAAGCGGATAAGCTGATTACAGGGCTGGCTTACAGCACTCAGCGTTTAGTTGTAGATCATCTTCACGTTGTGGGAGACATTTATGATCGTGGTCCTGAACCGGATAAAATTATGGAAGCACTCATAAATTACCATTCCGTTGATATCCAGTGGGGAAATCATGATGCCCTATGGATAGGGGCTTTTGCTGGTTCCAAGGTTTGTCTCGCTAATATTATTCGTATCTGTGCACGCTATGATAATTTGGATATTATTGAAGATGTGTATGGGATTAACCTTCGACCACTCCTCAACCTTGCGGAGAAATACTATGAGGACAATCCAGCCTTCAGACCAAAAATACATTCCGATAAACATACCACCGACCATGAAAAATTACAAATTACAAAAATACATCAAGCGATTTCTATGATTCAATTTAAATTTGAATCCCCAATTATCAAGAGACGACCGAACTTTAATATGTCAGAAAGACTTTTACTTGAGAAAGTAGATTATGATAAAAACGAAATTACGATTCACGGGAATACCTATCCCCTCGAAAATACGTGTTTTGCAACGGTTAACCCCGAACAGCCTGATCAATTACTAGAAGAAGAGAAGCAAGTAATTGATAAGTTGTTATTCTCCATCCAGCATTCTGAAAAGCTGGCCCGACATATGAAGTTTCTCATGAAAAAAGGCAGTCTTTATTTAAAATATAACGGAAACTTATTGATTCATGGATGCATCCCTTTGGATGAGAATGAAAACATGGAAAAAATGGAGATTGAGGGTAAGAATTATGGAGGCCGTGAGTTGCTTGATCTTTTCGAGCATTATTTACGACATGCCTTTGCACATCCCGAAGAGACGGATGACCTTGCTACAGACATGGTCTGGTATTTATGGACAGGCGAATATTCATCACTCTTTGGGAAAAGAGCCATGACCACCTTTGAGCGCTATTTCATTGAGGACAAGGAAACCCATAAAGAGAAAAAGAATCCCTACTACCATCTACGTGAAAATGAGGAAACCTGCCGGAAAATCTTAGAAGAATTTGATTTGAATCCGGACCAAGGTCATATCATAAATGGCCATACACCAGTTAAAGAGATTGAAGGAGAGAATCCGATTAAAGCCAATGGAAAAATGATTGTTATAGATGGAGGTTTTTCAAAAGCTTATCAATCAAAAACAGGTATTGCAGGTTACACATTGTTATACAATTCCTATGGCATGCAGCTAGTCGCTCATAAACACTTTAACTCAAGAGAAGAAGTTCTTAGTAATGGAACAGACGTTTTGTCAGTAAAAAGATTAGTAGATAAAGAACTGGAAAGGAAAAAGGTTCGGGAAACAAATGTAGGAGAGGAATTACTACAAGAGCTTTCTATATTAAACAGTTTAAAGGAATATCGATATATGAAATGAGTCTCATATTGATCTCTCGACACTTAAGTAATAAGCCGATGTTTGAAATGAATAAGAAGCTGTAGGAGGTCTAATGAATAGCTTATCTCCAACTTATTTTTTCCTTCTATATCTTCCAATAGGCAAGTTAGTGTTTAGTTAACTCTTTTTTAGGAAACTAAAAACTTGAAGTTAAACTTAAATACAAACAGGAGGCTAACTAGTGTCAAGTCTAAAAGATCAAGTGGTAATCATAACGGGAGCTTCTAGTGGAATTGGTGAAGAAACAGCGAAAGAACTATCTTCTAAAGGAGCTAAGCTTGTATTAGCAGCAAGACGGGAAGACCGATTAAAAGAAATTGCTAACCAGGTGAATCAAAGCGGAGGACAAGCCATCTTTAAATCTACAGATGTAACCTCGTACGAAGAAATGGAAGAACTTGCTTCGTTTGCCCAGGAAGAATTTGGACAAATTGATGCCATTGTAAACAATGCAGGTCTAATGCCATTGTCTTACTTGAATAAGCAAAAAGTGAAAGAATGGGATCAAATGATCGATGTGAACATAAAAGGCGTACTTTATGGGATATCAGCCGTCCTTCCCCATATGCGGGAAAGGAAAAAAGGACACATCATTAATATCTCATCTGTGGCCGGACATGTCGTCTTTCCGGGAAGCGCCGTGTACAGTGGAACAAAGTTTGCGGTCAGAGCCATCACTGATGGGCTGAGAATGGAAGAGTCTGCAGATAGCAAAATAAGAGCGACGATTATTTCTCCTGGAGCCGTCTCCACCGAGCTTACATCCACCATTACTGATGAGGACATTAAAGGTGGTGTAGAAGAGCTCTATGAACAGGCTATTACTCCAGATAGTATTGCGAGAACCATACGTTATGCTCTAGAAGAACCGGCTGAAATAGCCATCAACGAAATTGTGGTAAGACCAACAAGTCAGACGATGTAAAATTCATAGACGCGCAGTTCATTCGTGGGCTGCGCTTTTTTGTGATAGGAAAGTCTGCGAAGTGAGAGGGTTGTTAATTGTGAAAAAGATGCCTGAATTGTAGGAGGTAAAAGGAGATTAGACGTTCTGTGTAGAAAGTAATACTAATCCTTTTTTACTTTCACTTCTATCCTTTAACCTCTTCAGTGACGAACCCCTTACTGTACTTTGTAGTGTACCTTACGCACCTAAACTAATTATGGAGGGAGTCTAAGATGGAGTTTACTTTTCATGATTCAGACCAGCTAAAAGATTTTTTTGAAAATAATAAGCTGGTTTTTGAAGGCATTTTATTATCAGAAGCTGTCTATGTGAAAGATAAAATAGATGAAATTTTACATATTGGAAATATTGATCTTGTTAATAATGCAAAAAAATTAGTCGTTTACATTATTGATGAGAAAGATGAAGATCTAAAACACTTTGCAAAGCTGGAAGGGATTGCTTGGGCACAACATTCGATAGAAATATCGTTTAAATTAGAGTGGGTCCAGGCAATACGAAGAACAATTTGGACGTTTATAGAAGAGTATAACGACCTCAAAAAAAATAGCTTGGGTATTGAAGAGTTTTTTCATTTGGAAAGAGAGATCAATAATCGAGTAGACGAATTTTTAAATACTTTTTTCATTAATTATACCATCTATAAAGATTCTTTGATCAAGGAGCAAAAAGAGTTGGTTGAGAATCTGTCGGTCCCCATTATTCCTATCGATTCCGCCATCTGTATTCTGCCTTTGATTGGTGATCTCGATCTTCATCGGGTTGAAATTATTAATGAAAAAGTTCTAGATCAGATCTCACATTTACGAATTCAACATTTAATTATGGATTTATCTGGCGTGGCAACCATGAAAGGTGAAACAATTGCTGAATTAAAGAAGGTTATTGATGGAATTTCTATGATGGGCTGTGAGACGGTCATTACCGGCCTAAGGAAAGAAATTGTTAGGGAAATGACGAATGTAGGAATACAATTTAATCGACAAACGAAAACACTGGGAACCTTACAGCAAGCGCTTAATGAATACTTTGTTCATTAACTTGGTCATTAAGCATGCATAGGCGATAAAACCAGAGGACGAATTAGGAAACGCCATTCGGGGTGTGTTAAGCAATTTTTAAATGTCTATGTTCCTCTTTTGAAATGAAAGGATGTTGATGATGACCCAAAGACAGCCAAATGAACCTGAGTTCACCAACAAAGAAAGAGCAGTGACTTTTCTAAAGCTTGTTGCATCAGGAGAAGTTCGTGAAGCTTATCGACGTTATATAGCTCCTGATTTTATCCATCACAACCCTTATTTTCGCGGGGATTCCGAGTCCCTTAAGTTAGCAATGGAAGAAAACGCTTCAAATAGCCCTGACAAAACATTTGAAGTAAAGCGTGCGATGGAGGAGAGAGATCTTGTTGCCGTTCACTCGCATATAAAGCAAAACTCAGAAGACATTGGAGCTGCCGTCGTGCATTTTTTCCGGTTTCAAGATAATCAGATAGTTGAATTGTGGGATGTCGGTCAACCGATACCAGAAGATTCGCCGAATGAAAATGGGGTTTTTTAAGGGAAGTCGTTTAATAAGGCCTGAGCATTCACTGCTCAGGCCTTATTTTTATAGTCTCCACTCGGTAGAATTCCACAACTTCAGCAGAAGTTCTTCTGACTCTCCGGTATTCCCATTGATGATAAAGGTCTTTGTAAGAAAATTAGTATCAACGTCAACTTTCCATAACGGCAAATAAACCAGATCTATTGCTTTTATCTCATACCTTGGTTTCTTTAATATATAATTTCTATTGATCTGTTTATCTTGAACATCCACGATGTATTTGCTCAGTAATTCTTGCTTTGTGATTTCTGCTCTTCTAACTTTCGAATCAGAGACCTCTGTTGGTGTGATTGGCGGGACATTTGGAAACAATCCACGGTACCCTGAAACCGCATCAATAAAAGCCATATTTGGTTTTATCTTAGGTGGGAAAGGCTTTCTATCTGCGATGATAAGCATTTTTACAATCCACATGGGATGATAGATTTTTTCTTTTTTTGTGATCCCTTGTTTTAGTGTCTCCTCATTTAACTGACGATTCCATTTCAATGAAGGTTTTAAATTTTTATACATGTGCTCCGGCAGGTCTTTTTCCATTATACTCTCTTCTCCAAGAATACTAACATTCATGAGGTCACCTACTTATGCATTTATGTCCATATGATAACGGTCTACTTCTAATTGTTTAGCCTCAGACGGTGGTGTAGTCATTAAACTAACAACAATCGTTAGAATTGCAGAAACAGGAGCAGATACCAGGTGCTCGGAAACTAATGCGAAAGGAAGCAATGCCATTATGATAAAAGTAACCGTTCCCCCTATCATACCTGCTAAAGCGCCAGCGGTATTTGTGCGTTTCCACCATAACCCCAGAACAAGTGGGAAACCAAAGGCGGATAGCATAGCTCCACTTACCCAGCCGACCATAACGGCAATCAATTGAGGGGGCTCGATAGCAAAGAGGATACCTACGATACTAGCTAGGATCATTACGATGAGTCCTAAGCGAGTGACTGTTTTTTCTGAAGCTTTCTTATTAATATGTTCCTTATAAATATCGTGGGCAATTCCAGCAGCTACGGCTAAAAGCATCGCATCTGCAGAAGACATGATGGCTGCCAATAATCCTGCTAACATTACTCCGGCTAATAAAGCAGGCATGTAATGTTCAATGACGGAAATGAAAATCATATCCTGATTTTCTAGTGTGTCGGCAATACCGAGGCTTGCTCCGGCCGATGCAATGACAAACCCGAAGATAAAGACGGTTACATAAAGGAAACAAGCTCCTAATGCAGAGCGACGAGCGGTCTTTGCATCACGTGCGGCAAAGTTCCTCATGACTGCCGAAGGGGAGACAACTCCGAACCATAAAAAAGCAATGAACAAACCGAAATAGGACATCCAAGGCTGCGTAATGGAACCGAATTGAGGATCGACAGCTAATGCATCTTGAATTAACGTACCGACACCACCATGATCCATCAAAATAATGACAGCTAATATGAACATTCCAATGACCATAACGGCTCCTTGGATCAAATCTGTATATGTAATGGCCCACATGCCGCCCAGTGCAGCATACAAAGTAAAACCAAGCCCTAGAATAATGACAGCTGTTACATAATCAATGCCCAGCACATAAGAACCGATAAGCCCAGAGGCGGTCAATTGTGGAATCATATAAAATGTCATACTAAGTACGACTATAATCGCAGCTACAATTTGCACCGATTTGCCATACCTATGCTTGAAAAACTCAGGTAACGTCTTTACTCCTGTTCTTCTAATTTGTCCTGAGATTAAAAACATAGCAAAGGAAGGGATGGCTACGGCACCAAACCCATAGGCTAGTAAAAACGGCACCCCAAGGGCGACTCCAGAACCAACGGCTCCCATCAACGAACTCGAGCTTGCAACAGCAGCGAAGAAGGCAAAGGAACCAACAAAGCTATTGATTTTACCGCCAGCCGTCCAATAGTCTCCTTCTGATGAATGAGCCCGCTTGGCAAACCAAATTCCTATAACGGTCATAATGATTAAGTAGATTGCTAAAATGGTTGCTTCCATTATCTGCATTATTTATCACTCCTTTATTTGATCTTTCTTTTTTCTGATTCATTTATCCATTCTTCAGCCTCTCTTTTTTCCAATCTTTCCATCCATACAACGTAAGCGACAGTCAGAGCTAACCAAATAAAAAAGCAAACAAACATAGCCCATCCAGCTAAGGAAATACCGGCTAAATAAGTATTCGTCGGCCACCAAACCCAGAAGATTAAAGCGATCACCGATAAAAGAATGACCATAATAATGCCCGGATCTTTCCATTTTTTTCGTGTTAGTTTCCTCATTTCCATCCCTCCTTTCTTACTTATAAAGTCTTTCATATATGGACTGGACTACGACCAGGTCGAAAATTGCAGCGCCCACTGATTTAAAAACAATGGTTTTACCTTCTACACTTTTTAGTTGATGATTGTTTTTGATTAATTTTTCGAGATCCCATGAGTCTTCTAAGTCCGAACGTAATTCTTTTGCACGTATCATATCACCTGATTCACGAAAAGCTGAAGCTGCATCTACATAGACTTCATCTGCCATATGTAATACTTGATCTGAAATTTCCTGCATAGCAGGACGGAATGACCCAACTCCTACAATTTGTTTCCCTTTCCACTCCGACTCATTTAGTTCAGGTAGAACCGGCGTGGGAGAGGTAGTCGTCGTCACGATAATATCTGATTGTTTTACTAAATCTTCTACGGGAGAAACGGAAAAAGTGACTTCAGGGAATTCTTTTTCTGCTTTTGACTTGAACTGGTGAGCTTTTTCTTCTGTGCGATTAAAAATATGTACATTCTTGATATCTCTTGCTACCAGTGCAGACTCCAGATGGCTCCATCCTTGAGTCCCAGTGCCTATGATCCCTAATGTTTCAGCATCTTGTCTTGAAAGGTGTTTCATTCCAAGGCCGCCTAAGGCTCCCGTACGTAAGGAGGTAATGGCCACTGCATCACACAAAAATAGAGGTTCCATTGTTTTTCGATCATATAAAACCATTAATCCATGGATGGTATCTTTACCTTTGCTAGAGTTTTCGGGGGCGACACCTACTAACTTTGTCGCATAATAATCTCCATAGAATGCTGGCATAAGTAAAGCCGTATTATCCCCATCTTCAATATGCATACGATCAGGTGAAATGTAGTTCTCTTCTTTTCTCAAGTAAAAGTTCTCAATGCTTTCCATCGTTTCTTTCATAGAGAATTTTTTTGTGATTTCTTCTGCTTGAATAACTTCCATCTATTTCCCTCCTTTTTGGTGTATCACATATGTTACCAAATTTTTCAGAAAAGTGAAAACATTGTAGAATTATGGTATGTAAAAGTCTGTGTGGAAAGTAAGTAATTAATTCATGATTATTTGAGGGAAAGAGTGATGGAATGTACACAAAAAAAGAAAGACCAAATTTATAAATTTGGTCTTTCTCGTGTCCTATTGGGTACCTGGATTTGTCTGAAGGACCGATGAATGGGTTTTATTTTTACTACTCCATAAATACCCGAGAACCGCTCCAATGAAGGCTGGAAGAACCCACCCCAGTCCAATATCATATAGTGGCAGGTAGGAGTAATAAAATCCGCTAACCTTATCAATTACATGTATAGCAGCCCCTGGAATTGTGCCTACTAAAGCATTGTACCCATCAATGGTACTTACGAAAAGCGTCAAAACCATAGAGCCAGTATAAACACTGCGCTTATGTTTAAATAGACTCGAGGAGAGACCTAATAAAATCAGGACGATCGCGAGTGGATAGAGGAACATCAGCACAGGTACGGCGTATTGAATGATATTCGTTAGTCCGAAGTTTGCGACTATAAATGACGTTAGCGTTAGAATCAGAACGAATGTCTTATAACTGATTTTAGGATAGATGGTATTGAAAAATTCACTGCAAGCAATGATCAATCCGATGCTTGTTTTTAAACAGGCAAGGACGATAATGATGGCTAGTAAGATCGAACCGAATGCGCCGAAATAATGTTGGGAAACAGCTGCAAAAGTAAGCCCTCCATTTTCTAGAGTACCGACAACGGAAATACTAGAGGCTCCCATGTACGTAATTAAACCGTAAATCAGCGTCATGAGACCCATGGCGAACAAGCCTGATTTCCAAGTTGTCTCTGCAATGGCCTTCTTATCTGTAATTCCCATTCTCTTAATAGCATGGATAACGACAATCCCAAAGGCCAGCGCACCTAGTGCGTCCATTGTGTTATAACCCTCTTTAAATCCAGTCATAAATGGTAGCGTGCCATAATCACCTGCAGGTTCTCCGAAACTGCCCATCGGCTTAACGATGGCCGTAATAATTAATATAGATAAAAACAATAAAAAAGACGGTGTTAAGTATTTTCCGATGATATCCATAACTTTCGCGGAGTTCAATGAAAAATAAAAGACTAGGGCAAAGAACAACAAGCTGAACAAAGCAAGCCAAAGACTGCTGTGATCAGACTGAATGAACGGTTCAAAGCCTACTACATACGGGACAGTGGCTGTCCGGGGAATAGCGAAAAAAGGTCCAATCGTTAAATAAAGAATAATAGCAAAAGTCGTCCCGAACAGGGGGTGGACCCGACTCGCTAAATCGTGTAATCCCTGGCTGCCCGAAAGACCAATTGCCAATATTCCCATAAGTGGGAGACCGATGGCAGTTACAAGAAATCCTATCAGTGCAGGCCAAAAGGAAGTCCCGGCAAGCTGTCCAAGCTGGATAGGGAAGATTAAATTCCCAGCTCCAAAAAATAGCCCGAAAAGCATTGTTCCAATGGCGGCGTAAGTAGAGAATGATGTTTTTTGTTGCATATACATGTTCCTTTCCTGATGTTCTAGAGCTCTTATGAAGCAATAAAAATAATCCTATCAAGAATCTTTGAAAGGAACAATACAATTTTGAGATATTTGTCGAAAATAGTAGAGTGTTACCAAGTGGATCCGTTAGCTAATATATAAAGGAACTTGTAGTTGCATTGGAAGCAAACGAAACAGAAGATTTATGGGAGTGTAAGCTAGGTGAATAGGAATAAAAAATGATGGGGAGGGTTGTTGAATGGAAATAGGGGCTGTAATCATTGTTATCATTCTTTCTCTATGGTCTATTACTAAAACGATAGAAAAGGTATCTAATAAAATCATAGAAAAGCAAGAACAGCAGAATGAACTTCTTAAGGAAATAAAAAGTAATTTAGATATTAAAAAGTAGATGCTTGATTTGCCTCCAACTGGTAAATTTACATACTTTGCTGGCCCACTTTCGTTACAAGGTACTTCACTATCGAGACTATCTATGTTTAAGGACCTCTTTTATAATCTTAAGTAAAAGTAGTAAAGAAGTTTTACTATTAAGAATCAAATCGATGAACTTACATTGCTACTCTTGTATTTAACTTCTTTTACAGATGACTATGGATTGGGGGAGGAAGGACAACGAAGTTGGAAAGGTTACCCTTTTGGAACCTTAGATGAACTGAGTGAAAAAAGGTACATCATTGGAAGTAAACGTGCAAAGTCGGTCTATTTAACCGAGGAAGGAATTGAACAAGCAAAAGAGTTAATGAAGAAATATCACGTTTCCGATCATCAGTAAAGGTTAAAGAGTAAAGGAGTTCTATTCACTCCTTTACTTCCATCTTTTTAACAGAAGCAATGGGGGGCTTTGTTTCGACTAAATAATCTGTTGTCCATACCTTGATGTGCTGGCCAGTTCGAAGCTGTTCAAACTGTACCTCGTTAGTTTCACGAAACTAAATCATATCGGTCGATTTCTGTTCCTTCCCACTTTCTACACGTAGCAATAGCTGACGATCTTCGTCTTGTAAATCTTTTTCTATGATTTCACCAGTGTAATCCGGTCCTAGGCTTCTTATAATTGAAAAGCCAATAAAGAAGGCGATTAATCCTAATAAGATCCACTTTTTCAATTGAGACCCCTCCTTTCTTCAAAGTGTATCTTCTGTATGAAACGTTTTTAAATCTTATTTGTTAGCTAAAGGGGGAAATATACGTGCAATACTTTATTGGCATTGTACCTTCAAAAGAATACATAAGAAAAGTACGTGAGTTTCGTCAACAATGGAGCAGGCATTCGATCAACGAAGTAGTTGAACCTCATATCACCCTTAAAGCGCAGGGGGGATTAACGGAAGATAGAAGATGGTTGAAGAAAGTGAGAGAAATCTGTGATGACTTTGAACCTTTTCACCTATCTCTAGATCAACCACGTTTTTTTGGTGATGATATTCTTTATTTGAGTGTAAAATCACAGCCCCTATACTTGCTGCACGAAAGGATGGTTAGAGAGATTTCCCCTACTGATGAAATAATAAAGAGTTATTTTGAATTGGATGATTTTGTTCCCCATTTGACTTTAGGTAAAACAACGTATGGCTTAACAAAACTGGAATTACAGGACATGGCAAAATTAGCAGAAAATGAACTGACTCCTTTTCCAACATTTGAAGTTCGTTTTGTTCGAGTGTATCAAGAAGTGGAAGAGAATCAATATAGAAAATACATGGATATAACATTGAATGGTGGTTAATTTAGGGATGGTCGAAGACAGACTTCTCCTTTGTGAGATGAATAAATTCAGCTTTTTTCACTCACTTTAAGAGTAAGGAGGAAGATATTATGCCAAAAGATGCTCAAAACTCACACTCTGAGGTTTCCCCGCACCCTGATGGGAAAAGGGAAGGAATTATAAATGAACCTACGGGATTACAGACAGGTGTGACTATAGACTCGAAAAAATCCTGGAATGGGAAAGAGAAGGAATTAAATCTTCAGCCTGATGAGAAGATGAGAAAGTTTAAAGAAAGTATGGGAAATTTGATGGATAAGGACAAGCAATAGGAACCCCGGCCAAAGACGGGGTTTTTTATTTGGAAATTGTGTCACTGGGGAAAAAGCTTGAGTCTGTCAGATTGTTTTGAAATAATTGGAAGTAACAAAAAGTAAATGTATAAGGAGGGGACAGGCTGAATGTAAAGATACGAAAGTGGATCATTACTTTTTCTATTAGTCTTCTAGCCTTGCTAGGAATCTACTATTTTGCTTTCGATTTTCAGTATTTAGATTATAGTGTTACCGAAAAGGGCCAATTTGTCTTACATGAGGGTTTAAACGAACCAGGTACTATAGCTAACTCTGATGTAAGGGATAAACAGGAGAGCTTATCTATTTTAGGTTCTTATATGGAACAATTTAATAACTGGTTGCTTGTTTTTATTTGCATTGTTCCGTCGTTTATAGCTACCTATGCTGTCTTATTTAATGAGAAACTGATGAAGAATGCTCGAAAAAAGAAGAAGTACATATCCATAACGGTGATTGCAAATGTGACTGTCTTAAGTATATTTCTCTATCAATGGATTCGATATATTGAGTTAGTTAACGATGCTTATCACGATGTTATGTTCTAATTAAGAGGAGCGACCTATCAAAAAGAAAATCACAATCACCGTTTAAATTAGGAGCAGAGGAAGCGTCCTAGTATCGGCATCTTGAAATCACATCTCTTATTTCCTCTGCGATTAAATTCCATGCTTCTTCAGCTTTTTTCTCAGGCCCTAAATGAGTAAAGGCATGGTAGCAATCTTTAAATTTAACTTCCCTCACTTGATTGCCTGCTTTTCTCAAATTCTCAGCATAGACTTCGGCTTCTGGGGTAAATGCATCGTATTCTGGTATTACAAAAAGAGCAGGTGCAAGTCCATCTATCTCTTTAGCAAAAACAGGCGATGCGTGCGGGTGGCGTGCTTGACCTTCCTCAGGAACGTAGCATCGATTGAGAAAGTTGGCTACCTGAGGGTACTTGGCCCGTCTTGGATCAGGTTCCGGCTTCTCTGCATGGGGAGTGACGAAATCAAGCATTGGATAAGAAAGGACCTGAAGGATGGGCTGAGATTGCTCTCGTTCCTTTAACAGTAAACAGAGAGCCGCAGCAATATTCGCTCCAGAGCTTTGACCGCCAACCATCAACTGGTCTGGATTAATATTCAGTTCATTCGCCTGTTCTTTGATCCACTGAAAAATTTGGTAAACTTGTTCAAGCGGTTTTGGAAAAGGATACTCGGGTGCTTTAGCGTAGTCAATATTTATAACAACAGAGTCAGTATCATTAGCAAGCTTCCTGCAATAGGGATCGTCCATATCTTTCGTATTCATAATAAAGGCTCCACCGTGAAAGTTGAGGTAAGCAGGAAGATTATCTTCCTCCCGTCCTAGAGGATAATAGCAGGTGATATAGGTAGGCTTTACCCTTGTTTCTATTAACAACTCTTTCTTTGATTCTACAGGTTGGACGGGGACCATAGGTCTTTTTTCTGCTTGGTTAGGCCATACTCGTAGTAGCTTTGCGATTAGAGGTGTAATCATAACATACTCCTTTTTTATTCGTTGTACCCAGATTAAAAGCTCAATAGTCATCTTTTACTTTTTGAAAACCTCTAGGTTTGACTAACGACAAAGCGAAAAGGGTACATTTACATTAATATAACCACAATTTATTGAAAAGCTTGAGGTGATTGCAATGTGGTTTATGATAATGGCTGTCACGGCAACTCTTCTGCTTTTTTGGCATAGGGTTTCTTTTCCTATAGGTAAACAAAAAAGTACAGCCTCCTATTCCATTATTATTCCTGCGCGTAACGAAGAAAAGAACCTGAAACGTTTATTACCTTCTATTCTAGCAGTTGAAAGTAAATATAGAGAAATTATTGTAGTTGACGATCATTCTGATGACCAAACAAGCGAGACAGCGGCTCTTTATGAAGTTAAAGTGATTGAGAACCCGCCGTTACCTAATGGATGGATGGGAAAATCATGGGCGTGTTATAACGGAGCAAAAGCAGCTTCAGGACAATCCCTGTTTTTCCTTGATGCAGACACATGGTTCTCGCCACTTGGTGCAGAGAAGATTATGGGTTATTACGAAACAAAAGGATCAGATTCTTTGATTACGGTGCATCCTTATCATTACATGGGCTCGTTTTGGGAAAAGCTATCAGCTGTATTTCATTTGGTTGTCTTTGCATCTTCAGGTATTACTAGCATTTTTAAAAAAATGGGCGGGGCACAAGGTGGATTTGGTCCCTGCCTAATTATTGATGCAGATACGTATTGGGATCTAGGCGGGCATCATGCGATTCGTTCTGAAATTGTCGAGCATCTTGCGTTTGCAAGAAAAGCGGAATCAAAAGGAATAAAAACATATGCGTTCAGCGGAAAAAATGTCGTAAATATGAGAATGTATGAGGCCAGCTTTAGAGCCGTTGCTCAAGGGTGGTCAAAGAGCTTCGCCTCTGGAGCCTCAACAGCTTCACCCATCATGTCTTTCGCGAGTATCATATGGATCACATCTGTCGTTTCATACCTTGTAAATCTATTTGAAACAGGCTGGTGGACGATAGTCGGTTATGGCCTTCTCGCTCTATTACTATATAGGTTTTTGCAAGATGTAGGCAATTTCCGCTGGTATGATGGACTTCTATTCCCGGTGTATTTTCTCTTTTTTGTCTTACTTTTCGCATTCTCTTTTGTAAAAACCTATATCTTCAAGCAGTCTACCTGGAAGGGACGCCAAATTGTAGGTAAAGAGAAAAGAGGCTCGTCTTGATGATTCTTGTGAATGCTATTGCCTGGCTTGTTATTCATTTGAGTGTAAGTGTGATTGTCTCGCAATTTCCACTCTCTGTTGTCATGAGCTTTTCAAAGTTATATCAACTAAGGGAATGGGAAAGACAAGGAGCTATTTACGAACGTTTGAAAATTAAACAGTGGAAGAACCGGCTGCCTGAAGCGAGGAAATGGGTCAATCAGGGGAAAGGGAAAACAGGATTTCGCTTGCGAAATGAAACGGAGTACAAGGAGTTCATTCTGGCAACCAATCAATCTGAACTCTCTCACTGGCTGCAAATAGTGCCCGCGCCCCTATTCTTTCTCTTTAATACCCCGCTAGCAGGGTGGATCATCATGGTGTATGCCGTTTCTTTTAACCTTCCCTTCATCATGGTCCAAAGGTACAACCGAGGCCGTGTTGAAAAAATACGATTGTCTTTGCAACAGCCTTAGGAATAAAAGATTGAATATCCTTTTTTAGTTTTTCGAATATTTAGTCTAAAAGGTGTACCCTAAGTAGTAAGACCTTTAACCTGGTTATCAAGGAGGATATGGTTCATGGTTAGAGGGGGCTGGTTATTGCTTGGAATATTTAGCCTGTTAGGTTCCCCGGGCGATGATTTATGAAGAGCATAAAGGATTTAAGAGGTGCTTATCTCAAGTTGAGAGAGCACTTTTTTAACGTTCCATATATAGGAGGGAAATATGAAGGTGAATAAACTCTTTGAAGAGATGCAGTATGGCAGTCGAAAGCAAAAAGACGCTTACACGGCAATCCATGAGCTGGGTGTATTCGAAGATTTAGCGCACTATAACCCGGCACTATGTAGAACATTGCCTATAGGAATCGACGTGGCAGATTCAGACCTTGATATTATTATGGAGGCCAATGATCTGCGTGCTTTTGAGGAGGAGGTTCAATCTCATTATTCTAATGAAAGAGACTTCTCCATAAAGAGAACTACCATCAGAGGAAAAGATAGTGTAAAAGCTAACTTCTTCTATGGTGGATTTGAGTTTGAACTGTTTGGTCAAGCCGAACCGGTCGACAAACAATATGCCTATATACATATGAAGATTGAGTACGAGCTACTTCAAAGACAACCAGCCTTAGAAGATAAAGTCAAATCGCTTAAGAAACGAGGAATAAAAACAGAGCCTGCCTTTTGCCAACTATTGAACATTAAAGGAGATCCGTATGAAGCTCTTATTGCTTACGGAAAAAAGAAGGGAATCATTCCCTTGAAAGATGTTGGGAGTGATCGCGCTGGTTAAGGGAAAAAAGGCAAGAATCTTAATCTATATCATGCTTTTACTCATTGTTTTGCTTGGAATGGGTTCGTATCAATACTACCAAAAAGTTAAAAAGGAAAGTCGTCAATTCGATATCTTTCTCAATCACCTTTACTTTTCCGTAGATCACAGCATAACTAAGTTTAATAACATACTTGAGAAGGACCCGGAAAATGGAGAGCTCGATGAAGCATTAAGATTTCTAGAACAAGATTTAATCAAAACTCATACCATTATTGAAGATGCCAGGGACCTCTTGGATTATGAGATCCCAAATACATATTTTTTCTATGAAATTACTTATATTTTAAATGGATACGACATCAAGGATACAACGGACACTGCACCCATGAGTGAAGTTGGAAAGCTTGATGAAAAAGAAACCCAGATACTAGAAACATATCGGGACCATTTGTTAGACGCGAAAGAAGCGATGTATTCAGCAGAGACGTTGCAAGAAAACCCTGAACTATCAATGAATGATGTCAATGAAATTATAGCTACTTACTTAACCCAGAGCACAGAAGACATTTATCGGAAGTCTTTTAGGTAATCTAAAGGAAATTTATTGTGGTTTGACAGCCCATTTGATAGGAATGAACAGCAGTCATTGGCTCTCATGGATAAGAGAATTGAGGAAGTTTGTAGAAAATTTAATAAAAGTGAAACCAAATGGAATCTTCTCCCGTCCAATGTTTAACGATAAGGATAAAGGGGTCTGCTCGAATACATCTCTAGTCTATTACACTAAACGCTTCGAAAAATAGATCATTGACGAGCGTTACATCAGTCTACCACTCTCTACTTTTGTTATACTTCTAGTAATAAGGAAAATTTTGTATGAATCAGATATAGGGGGAGCCATACATTGAAACTATTAAAATCACTAGTACTTTTTCTAGCATTTTTAACACTTGTCAGCTGTTCCCAGCAGCCGAAACCGGAAGATACTTTCAAACAATACATGAAAGCATGGGAAAACCAAGAGTATGAAAAGATGTACAGCCTTATTAGTGAGAGCTCGAAAGAATCGATCACTCAGGAAGAGTTCTCGGAAAGGTATGCCACCATTTATGAAGGAATCAATATGGAAGAGTTGGCCATTTCATTTGAGCTGCCCGAGGAGGAACCGGATTACGATAAAGAAGAAAAGCCAACTTTTGAATATCAGGTTAGTATGAATTCGTTAGGAGGAAAAATCGATTTCTCTCATAAAGCAGAACTGGTTTACCAGGAAGGAGAGGAAGAGGGTCAATGGCTTCTCAACTGGACTCCTTCTATGATTTTTGCTGGCATGAATGAAGGGGATAAGGTAAGAGCGAGGGTCCTTTCCCCAGAACGGGGAGAAATTTTTGACCAGAACGGGAAAGACCTTGCCGTAAACGGTACGGTCAAAGAAGTCGGTCTCGTTCCAGAACGAATGGCAGAGACGGAGGAGAAAAAGGAAGAAGCGAAAGAGGAACTAGCAGCCATCTTGGATATTAGTGTTGATGTTATTAATCAGAGGCTTGAACAAAAATGGGTCAAACCAAACTCATTTGTGCCGTTGACGTCTATTGCAAAAAGTGAAGAAAAACGAATGGCTTCCATTGCCGAAATACAAGGAACGTTAATTCAAGATAAGTCAGCGCGTGTCTATCCTCTAGGAGAAGCCGCTGCCCATTTAACAGGCTATGTTAGGAAGATTAATGCTGAACAGCTTGAAGAAAGAAAAGACGAAGGATATACAGCAACGAGTATAATTGGGCAAGCTGGACTTGAGGCTGTCTTAGAAAAAGAGTTGCGAGGTACAAAAGGTGGCCGGGTGTATATTGAGAATTCAGAAGGAAATGAAAAAGAAGTATTAGCCGAACAAGAACCGGAAGATGGAAGAGATGTTAATTTAACCATAAGATCCGACTTGCAACAGACGGTTTACGAACAGTTAAAAGGAGACTCTGGGTCTTCAGCAGCGATTAATCCTACAACAGGGGAGGTCTATGCGCTTGTCAGCTCACCCGCTTACGATCCAAATGAATTTGTCCTTGGCATAAGCGGAGAGCGCTATACTGAATTAAGAGAAAGTCCAGGACGCCCGCTTGTCAATAAGTTCACAAAAACGTATGCACCAGGATCTACGTTTAAACCGATCACCGCATCTATTGGCCTTGAAACAGATACCATTAACCCTAGTGAAGAAATGTCGATTCCTAATAAGACCTATACGCAAGATGGCTGGGGCGGTTATGCTGTCACAAGAGTCGATGGAGCTAATGTTGATAAACAAGTGACCTTACGTGATGCGCTCGTTCGATCTGACAATATATACTTTGCCCGTTCCATTCTTGAAATTGGCGGTGAAACCTTTTTACAAGAAGCAAAAGAGTTTGGATTTGGGGAGGAAATTCCATTCCCTTATCCAATCACTTCCTCCCAGCTTTTAAATGAAGAAACCTTTGGAAAAGAAACTCTTATAGCTGATACAGGTTACGGGCAAGGACAGGTGGAAATGAGCACGCTGCATTTAGCGATGTCCTACACTCCTTTTGTAACAGATGGTACGTTATTGAAGCCAGTATTAATGAAGGAAGATGAAACAGCTCAACCGTGGCATGAAAATATTATGAGTCCGGAAACGGCTGCGACAGTGCGTGAAAGTTTACAAGCCGTAGTTGAGACACCAGAAGGAACCGGATATGAACCGCAGCTCTCTGGAATCGAACTTGCTGGTAAAACCGGAACTGCTGAATTAAAACAGTCGCTTGAAGTTAAAAATGGCCAGGAAAACGGTTGGTTCGTTGCCTGGAATACAGATTCCTCTGATTTGCTAGTCTCGATGATGATTGAAGATGTAGAAGGCGGCAGCCATTATGTCGTTCCAAAAGTTAAAAACGTTTTTAAAGAAAGTATGCAGTAAACAGAAGGCAGGCTGAAGCATAGAGAATTCTCTATGCTTCAGCTTTTTTTACTTGAGAGGAGGGGTGTCCGTGTTTACGAACAAAAGAATCATCATTGCTCTAGTGATTGTACTTTTTGGATATACCTTCAGCTACTATCAGAATTATGCATTGGAAACCACTAAGATGAAGGTGACGTCAACCGATTTGCAGGGGGGCTGGTAGCTCCAAATCAGGTTTTTTTCCTGAATATACAGGAGGTAATTATAAAGAAAGTGGATCAGTTATGGTTCTAAGCCATGGATTAGGGAATAGTATCATTCCAGCGGATTTTCAACCGTCCAGAGGTGGTGACAGTTACGTTAATAAAGAAAAACTCTTAGAAAATTGTTTAAATAAACAGGGGGGGAGTATACAAACCAGAATGATTGAATGATAGAATATTCTTAATTAAAGATATAGGTAAGGGGTTCAAAAAGGTGAGGTGGATGAAAAATAGAAAATAGTGAATTGAACGCTGAGATTGAGGTGCTCCGCAGAAGATTGTATGAAGCGTATGAAAAAGGAAGCAGCTATGAACAACTCGTCCATATATCTCAAAAGCTAGATTTTTTACTTAACCAACTGAATAAAGATGAAGCAAAGGTGTAAATGGTTCCTTTAATGAAAAAAAGCCCGCAACAGCTGTTGCGGGCTTACCGTCTATGTATCATTCACTATTGGTGAATGTTTGATTGAGGGTTTAACTTAGACGGTACTCTTATTTTACCATCATTTTTCTACTATAACAATTTATAAATTGAATAGGAGTAAAATTCCTTTGATATTCATTAGCAAAGAATAGTTCACTCAGCGTCATCGATTAATCAATCCTATTCGTTTATGTATCGATCTTCTAAATCATTAACAATCATTTCCTTCGAATTAGAGGAAACAATCGCTAATCGTATTTATTAAAAACCCCGTTCTCTTTATTGATGAGAACGGGATGATTTTTAGTATGAATTGGTTCGATCCGCCAGTTTTACTAACACGTGAGCCATGTGTTCGCGTTCTTCTTTGTTAGCTACGCTCCATAATTCATTAAGAACTTTTTCTTCACGGTTACGAGGCTCTTCATGTTTAGCAAGGTAGTCTCCGACACGTTTAGCACCTTTGGAAAGTCCTTCTGAATCTAATCCAATCTTCTCGCCTTTGTGTACCTGGTCTCCTAAATAATCTTTAAACGATTCGAAATTCTTCATAATGTCGTCTTTTTTATCTTCACTCATTTTCGCTGCTGCATGCTTTGGATCTTTTTCAGCCATTTGTAAGAATCCTCCTTTTAATTATTGTACAATACCATTCCCATTAGAAGATTCCTAAAACATGTTGGCGTAGTTGAATGTGCTAAACAAGAAGGTTTTCTAATCATCTATTCAAAAAGATTGGTTTATGCTTAACCATTAACAGATGTAGGAGACCATTTAAAAAGGGTAGCTGCCCGTACGCTGATATATCTGATAATTCGCTGATATATATCGTCGATCGCCGATATATATCAATGTTTGACGATATCGCTCTGCTTTCGCTGATATCCGCACTCAAAAAATCGGAGGCTCCACATCAAAAAACCACATCTAAAGAAATTGTGAGAATGGCCCGTATTAAAGCTGCTGAAATTCAGCCGCTTTTCTGTTCATATCAGTTGTTCTATCCACAAAAAAAGATTACTATAAAAGGATATCTAAAAAAGGAGGTGCTTGTACTAGTGAAACAGATTTATTTGCAATCCTATTATCTGAGGCGCTTGTTAGCGTCTGATCCAGGTCGGAAGCGTTTGAATCAGGCAGGAAAAGCGACCATAAGTTTAATTTCTGCCGTGTTCGCGAGTACACTCCTCCTTAATATGTTCGGCCATCCTCCGTTACTGCCTTCTATCATTGCTGGTATTTGTGGCTTGATGGGGATCATGATTGTGATGGATGACACCAAAGAGAAGAAGCAAGTGACCACATTGCTGCTCCCTTTATCAGCAGCAGTTGGTGTGACCGTAGGGTCTTTACTTGCAGATTATGTAATTCTAGTTTCAGCCTGGATGGTAACCATCATTTTCTGTGGTTTTTACTTCTCCAGATTTGGAAGTCGCTACTTTTCCTTAGGCATGATTGGTTTTTTTACCTCGTATTTCTCATCGTTCCTAAAGCTTTCGCCGGATCAATTTCCATGGTTTTATTTAACGATCCTTATAGGTGTCAGTTTTGCTTTTTTCTATAATTTTGTTTTATTCAAGGATTCGGTCCAGCTGCTGAAACGGAGTATGAATTCTTTTCACCGACAGGCAAACCTCACTTTTCAACTGCTGATAGAAATTATTCAGGATACCAAGACGAGTGATTCGAGGAGAAAGAAACTGGATTACAATGTGAGGAAATTACGTGAATACGCGAACAATGTTTCAACAGATCTTAATGCTCAGGATATCCGTGAACTCTGGCCTGGGCTTGGAACGCAGCAGCTTAGACTGTACGTGTTTGATACGGCCATGTTTGTCATGACGATGTCGGAGAGTCTGCAAAAACTGAAGAATGATGATGCTCTGGAAATGAAGGAACTGCGTACGCTTCTTGTGAAAGTAATTTATACATTGCAACAAGCAGAAGTTCTTAACCCTGACTATCGTGAAAAGAACTTGGTTGAAGCAGAAAAAGTGATAAAGTCTCTAAGGGAAATGATCGATAACTTGTTTAAAGAGCGTTCTTCGCAGCCGGAAGGATGGCTCTATTTAGTACGGAGAGTCGAGGCAATTGCCACCCATGTAACGGAAGGTGCCCTTGAAATCCAGGGATCGATCCATAAGCTGCCAAGCCCTATGGAAACAATAGATGAAGCGGATGTGGAAGAGGAAAAAGAGAAAGATAAAGGAATGAAGCCGACAACCAAGAAGGCCATTCAATCGGTGATTGCAGGAACGATTGCTGTTATTGTTGGTTACGGAATTTCGCCAATTCAACCCTACTGGGTGCTATTAACTACGTTCATCGTCCAGTTAGGGACTGAAACCGTCGGACGCACGTACCTAAAAGGATTAGAGCGTTCAATTGGAACCGTCATCGGGGCTGTATTAGGGTTCGGATTAGCCAAATTGGTGTCAGGTCAGCTTCAGCTAGAAGTCATCCTGCTGTTTTCATTCATTTTTTTGGCCTTTTACCTTTTACCTGTTTCCTATACGATTATGAGTCTTTTTATTACGATGCTGATTGCGTTTATGTACGACCTCATGCTTGGCGGAATCACATTTGAGCTGTTAGGTGCACGCGTCATTGATACGATTGCAGGTGCAGCCATCGCTCTTGGTGTAGCAGCAGTGATTTATCCAACAAAAACGATGGACAAGGTGTCACAGATCTTTACCGATTATTTGGAGGAATTGGAATCCTATGTAACGGATTACGTACGAAGCTTTAGGGAGCCTTCCGATATCAAGGCCCTGGCTGATCGTGCATTCCAGTTGGATGCTAAAATTCAGGAGATCGAAGAGGAGTCCAAACCACTATTACAAGGGCCAGGAGTTCGTAAATATTCAGGTCTGCCGAGATGGATCACTATTTTTACAGCGATTAACTATTATGCAAAGCACCTGGTGGCATCGGCCTATCAGAAGAATTTTACCTATCCAGAAGAAGTAAGTGACGTTTTTCTAAGGGTGGAAGCAAAGTTTAGCCACAATATTCAGGTCCTCACAACGATGATTGAAGAGGAAGAAGTAATTGGAGAGCTTTATGATTTATATCCTGAGAGAGAGCAAGTCGAACGGCACGCTCCAGGTCATAATGATGGCGAGGGAGACCTTGTCCATCACTTGTACTATGTTTGGAAAATTAATCAATCCCTCCTTGTGTTAGGCAAACGGATGGGTTTAAATGAAAGGAAGTAAGGAAACAAAGAAGAGTACCTTTTTCAGTAGAGGAGGATGCTCTATCCTTGTGTCTGGTAAGATTTATTACAAACATCACTATATCGATTTTGAAGTAAAGTATGAACATGAAGATATAATGGAAGGATTAATTAATAGCGAGGAAGCGAAACGGGGATTGATCCAAGCAATCAACCGAAAGTTCCGTGTCTTGTTTCCTCCCTCAAGTGAAATTGATCCCGTCCATGTTCGACGCCTTTTATGATTATTGAAGAACCGTGACATTATTAGTCTCGGTTTTATTAATTCCTTTAATTAAGAAGCCTCCTAGCCATTTGTTATAATGAAAGGTAGTAAATTTTGGGAGGGAGCAAAATGGAAATTAAGAAAGGTGAAGTATTCGTATGGTCAAGAACGTTCAATGAAGAGGACGTGTCTCAATTTGCCGAGCTAACAGGAGATAAGGGACTCCATCACATGGAGCGTAACAAAGATGGGAAAGTAATGGTTCAAGGGTTGCTTACGGCAAGTCTCGGTACGAAAATCGGTGGCGACCTGAACTATATCGCGAAAACTATGGATAGTGTCTATTTAAGACCCGTCTTTTCCGGGGATACGATTGAATGCGAATTAACTCTAACGAAAGTGAAACAGAAAGATGATTACAAAGAAGTAGAATTTGAATCTGTTTATCGAAACCAGGCAGGTAAGGAAGTGCTAAGGGGGTACAGCAAGGGGATTATCCGAGATTGAGGTGAGCGGGTGATAAACTCAGAGATCTGGTAAGAATTTATTTTCGCCCTTCAATATAATGGGATACATAAAAGAGTGAGCGAATGTCTAAAGAGTTTTGGAATGAAAGCTTTTCTGATCAAGAATATATTTATGGGTTGCAAGTGAATGAATTTATCAGTCAAAAAGCAGGACTTATCTCTGCTGGTTCAAAGATCGCCTGCTTTGCAGAAGGAGAAGGACGCAATGCTGTTCACTTCGCAAAGAGCGGTCATGAGGTCACGGCATATGATCAATCTTCGGTCGGGCTGGAGAAAACATTGGAGCTTGCGAGACAGAATGGCGTGGAGGTAAATACAGTAGAAGCTGATTTGACGAATGATAAAGTAGAGCAAGAACAATATGATGCAGCAGTGATGGTGTTTGGACATGTCCCGAAAGCTGGTCAAGACTTTCTCATCCATAACATGATTGACTCAGTAAAGCCAGGTGGTTACGTCATGTTCGAAGTGTATTCAAGTAAGCAATTGCAGTACGGAACGGGAGGACCAAAGGCCGAAGAGATGTTGTATGAACCTGGTGATCTCTTACAATGGATTCAGGACCATGAGTGCTTGCACTTTTACTATGGCGAGGCAGTTAGAAATGAAGGAAAACGCCACTCCGGACTTTGCCATGTCATCCAAGGAGTTGTCCGTAAGTCATCATAGAAGATAAGTCCAAGCTAAGACTTGGACCTTTTTATTGCGAGGAATTTATGAAAAGACAAATTTTTAAAAAAACTTTCAATAAATAGACACCACATCTTAACAAGTTTCGATTATAGCCTAAACAGTCGAACTTGGAGGATATGGATATGCAGATGAATTGGGTTACAAGTGAACAACGTTTTACAAATAAGGCGGAGCTTGACCGCCATGTCAGAAGCTTTCTTTTCAAAAGGAAAGCCGCTTTATCAGAAGGAACACTGAAAGTATTAAAAATGGTATGGAGGCATGCGATCAAGTATCCGGGTGTTTCCTTTATGAAGAAACAAACCATTGCAGATAAAACAGGCTTGAGTACAAGAACGGTAACGAGAGCATTGAATAAATTAGCGGATGAAGTTCTTATCAAAAAAGTTTCTACAAAGAAACCGAACGGTAGACAGGGAGTGAATTTAATTGTTTTTCTCCCTCAAGCTGATCTTTTTTTACCTGACGATGTCACCCCATCTGTCACCCCTGATGTCACTCCTCAACTTTCTTCAGACACCTCATGTGATAAGCCACCAATGGAAGAATCTTCAATGGAAACAAAGGAAAAACAAAGAAAAGCTTCTTATAGAAATATAGACTGCATCGACCACTCCTATTTACCTTCATTCATTCCCATTCCTTTTATAAATGGGACGAAACCTTTCCTAAATCCAGAAGAAGTCCTGCGTGCCTGGAGGACAGTAGAAAATGCTTTCCGGACAACGGCTTTAAAATGGCCGGTGGAAGAATATATCCAGACGATATTAGCAACGTTTAAGCGCGCAGTTTTCGCTCGTAAGCATGAGATGGTAAAGAAGGATTTATTCAGTTATTTTTACGGAGGGCTAGTACAAGGGTTTAAGGAATTGGTAAGAAAAGAAGTATCGGAAGATCGTCAAACACTCTACTATAATTGGTTAGAAGAATAGACAAACGGTTTCTGAAAATCGTTGACAGAATCTTAGCACTTGGGTATGATATGAATTGTCAGTGATAATGAGAATCTTTATCAATTGCCCTTTAGGGTATAAAGATGGGTGATTAAGGTTCTACATAAAAGATGAGAAGAAGAAAGGATGAACGAATGTGAAAAAGTTTTGGCTTTTAGCACTTATTTTAATGCTTACCGTTCTCGCTGCTTGCGGCGGGGGAGAAGATACAGAAGAATCAGGAGGTTCAGAGTCTGAAGGTGAACAGTCCGAAGAAT
This sequence comes from Halobacillus mangrovi, assembly GCF_002097535.1. Taxonomy (GTDB): domain Bacteria; phylum Bacillota; class Bacilli; order Bacillales; family Halobacillaceae; genus Halobacillus; species Halobacillus mangrovi_A. Next base: position 2,805,495 of record NZ_CP020772.1, on the reverse strand, counting down.
CAGCCGACGAATCACGCTCTGTAACGATCGAAGATGCTATGGGGGAGAAGACGATCGAAGGCACTCCTAAGAAGGTAGTTGTTTTGGAGTGGACATATGCAGAAGACCTTCAAGCGCTAGGCATGGAGCCAGTCGGTGTTGCTGGTCTGGATTCCTATGGAGACTGGGTTGACGTAGGCATTCCTTTCAGCGATTCTGTCAAGGATGTTGGCACGCGTGCTGAGCCGAACCTCGAAGCGATCTCCCGCCTGGATCCAGATTTGATTATCGGAGTTAAATTCCGTCATGAAGGAATCGCGGACAAGCTGGAGTCCATCGCACCTACAGTTATGTTCTCTCCATATTCTGAAGAAGCGGCCCAGGATCAATATAAGAATATGATTGATGAATTCAATACAATTGCGAAAGTTGTTGATAAAGAAGATAAAGCAGAAGAAGTATTGAACAACATGGAACAAACATTCAAAGAGCAGCAAGAACGTCTTAAAGAAGCGGATAAAGACGAAATGGACTATGTGATCACTCAGGCGTTCACTTCCCAAAATACACCAACGCTTCGTTTATTTACAGATAACTCGATTGTCGCTAAAGTCATGAATAAAATGGGTATGAACAATGCCTATGAATCAGACAAGCTAGAAGTATACGGCTATACATCTACAACGGTAGAGACGTTGCAAAATTACCAGGATGCAAACTTCTTCTATATCGTTCAAGAAGAAGATAATATCTTCACAAATCAGCTGAAAGGGAACCCGGCTTGGGAAAACCTTAAGTTTGTGAAAGAAAATCGCACGTACAAAATGCCTGGAGATACTTGGACATTCGGCGGACCGCTATCTGCTGAAGTTCTTGCTAAACAGGTCGTAGATGCCGCTGTAAAAGAGAAATAAAGTGAGTGGATAATATGAACGCAACGTTCAGAAACACAATGATCGCGGTTCTCACCTTTGGAGGTGGGACCGCATTGTTGTGTCTTTTAACTTTTATACATATTAATCAGGGGAATGTGGAAATCCCATTGGGCACCGTCGTTGACGCGCTAATGAATCCTAAGGATACCATTCAGCATCATACGGTGAGAATCTTGCGTCTACCTCGAGCCGTGATGGGAATTATCGCTGGCGGAGCACTCGCTGCTTCGGGGGTTATTTTGCAGACAGTGACAAAAAACCCGCTGTCTTCTGCAAGTACATTGGGAATTCATTCTGGCACGTATTTCGCTGTCGTTGTAACGACGATTTTCTTTCCGTTTGCGATGTTTGCAAATGGCATAGCTACGGCGTTTATCGGAGGAATTACGACGTTTGCCATCGTCTACTTGCTCTCAGGGGCAGGCAATGCGACACCTGTCCGAATGGTATTAGCCGGAATGATTGTCACATTCCTATTTTCGTCCCTAACTTCTGTTCTGCAGATTTTTTATGAAAATGAAACTCAAGGGCTGTTCTTGTGGGGATCAGGAACACTCGTTCAAAACAACTGGGACGGTGTGCAATTTTCGCTTCCGCTTGTGGCGCTTGGATTAGTGATTGCCTTCGGGTTTGCGAACAAGCTGGACACGTTGACGCTAGGGGATGATGTGGCCACTGCCCTGGGTCAAAATGTCCGGACCGTCAAGTTCATTTCGATCCTTGCAGCCGTCCTTTTGACTAGTGTAACCGTGAGTATCGTTGGACCGATCGGATTTGTCGGACTTGTCGCTCCTCATCTCATTAAATTGATTGGATACCGCTCGCATATTCCGTTATTGATCGGCTCTGCCTTATGGGGCGGAAATGTGCTGCTCGGAGCTGATGTGTTAGCCCGAATTATCGACCCGTCGTTTTCTGAACTTCCAGTGGGAGCTATCACAGCACTAATTGGTTCCCCATGGTTAATCTGGCTCGTGCTAAGAATGAAGCAGGAGGGGAACAATCAGGAAACAGGCTCGGTTATGGCAGGCAAAGCTTCTGCGAATCTTTCACTTTGGAAAGTGACGCCAGTACTAGGGATTATCATCCTGCTCACTTTATTTGTGAGTATGGCGTCAGGGAATTACGGGTTTGAACCAATCGTTGCTTATGATGCATTGTTCGGTCAGTCAAACGAATTTATTAAAAACTTCATTTTGAATTTAAGACTGCCTCGTGCATTGGTTGCTTTATTCAGTGGAGCAATTCTTGCTGTAAGCGGACTGATTTTCCAAGGAGTACTAAGAAATCCATTAGCTGATCCTTCCGTGATCGGAATTACGTCAGGTGCAGGTGTCGGTGCTTTGATGACGATGTTTGTCTTCAGTGTTTCCACCTTCTGGATTCCTGTAGGGGCCATGGTCGGAGCGCTCATCTTCTTCTTGATTGTGATGGCTTTAGGAGCAAAAGCAGAGTTCCAGCCAACCGTGCTTGCGCTATTGGGGATCGGTATTTCAGCTTTTGGCTCAGCGATTATACAAATTCTTGTTGTTCAATCTGATCTAGGTGTCGCTTCTGCCTTAACATGGCTGTCAGGGACAACTTACGCTAAAGGCTGGGCTGAGCTGTTGCAGTATTTGATTTGGCCCGTCATTTTGTTCATTCCGCTTTTAGTGTTCTACATCAAGACGCTTGATGTCTTGTCACTGGGGGACGACACTGCGAAAGGGCTCGGACTTCGTGTCCGTTCGGTTCGTTTTCAAATGGCTCTAATCGCAACTTTACTTGCTGCATGCAGTGTTGCAGCTGTCGGTTCAATCGGCTTTGTCGGTTTGATTGCTCCGCACGTCGCGAGATTATTAGTCGGGAGTGCCAATCAGAAGCTGCTGCCTGTAACGATGCTTCTTGGAGGCTTTCTATTAATTATTGCGGACTTGTTCAGCCGTACGCTATTGGCACCGAATGAAATTCCATCAGGTATTCTCGTTGCGTTAATTGGTGCGCCATACTTTTTATGGCTAATGAAAAAAAGAGCTTCTTAACTCAAAAATAAATGATCGAGGACCAAATCAAATAGATTTGGTCCTTTTTATTTAAGGTTAATACAATAAGGCCAGTCTTACTGTGGTAGGATAAAAGTAATACAAAACTGGTAGGTTGGGAGTGTTTCATGTGAGTAAAGTGAACAGGGGGATAGTAACGATCATAACTCTTTTCTTATTATCTGGCTGTATGAATAATGCTTCCTATGTACTTCGAAGTGAGAACGTCCTTCCCAAAGATTTCTACAGTATTTCCTTCTCTCCAGAGAAAGGCTATCCCGAATTTCTAGTCATGAAAGCGACGGATCAAACTACATTTAAAGAACTATGGAATTTTTACAACTTCAGTGGGGAAGTGTCAAAGCTCGACTTTGATAAAAAAGGTGTTTTATTCATCGGTACCTACGAATCTTCATGTGAATCTTTCGTAAGCAGCGTAAAAGATATTGAAAACGAAATAGTGATAGATATTGATACAGAGATGGGGACAGGGGGGTGTGCAGATATTGCCGACCATAGATCCTTCATCGTTGAATGGGATAAAAGGGATCTGAAAAAGCATAATCACGTGGTGTTTTCAGAAGGCCATGAAGAAGTTAAGGTTCCATTTAAAGAAATTAAAGATATAAATAAAGAGTAATCAAATGAACAAGAATAAATGACTTCATTACATACTAGGTTTCTCTTTCTTCAATAATAACTAAATCATTCGATGTAAGTGAGATCGTGGATTTGCAAGGCGCTTGTTTCGCATACAACATTAAATAACGTAAATATAATGGAAGCACCCTGAATAATAGGGTGCTTCCTTAGGATTTATGTTCTTTCATTCATAAATTTATAAGGAATGTTAGTTAGCTGCAATGCTATATTTCATACTTAGTAGGGAACATAGAAGTCATACACCTAGATAAGTGAGAACTTTAAAGGAGGAATCGAATGAAACATGCTTTAATTATAGGCGGAACAGGTATGCTCTCTAACTGCTGTGTGCAACTAGCGAAGCAAGGATACCATCTTTCTATCCTTGCCAGAAATGAGGAGAAGATGGATAGCCTGAAGAAGAAAATAGATCCAATCAGTAAGATGACTAAGCTGCTCGTCGATTACACAGCAGAGGATAAACTGCGCACAGCTATTCGAAAAGCTATCCAAACCCATGGACCCGTTTCACTCGTTGTCAGCTGGATTCATTCTACGGCTCCAGAAGCACCTCAAGTTGTCATAGATGAAGTATCGGCATCTGGAGAGCCTTTCCGGTTCTTTCATATTCTTGGAAGTTCATCTGATCCGGTTGCCTACAAAGAGGCACTTTCATTACCTTCACAGGGGCACTATCGTACTGTGTTGTTAGGTTTCTTCAAAGAAAAAGAAGGTTCACGCTGGCTTACTCATGGCGAAATATCTAATGGTGTAGGAGATGCGATTGAAAAAGATGAACCGTTCTATACAGTAGGTGAGGTAGAACCTTGGGAGGAGAGACCTGGATTTCAGTAATTAAATCATGTAGCATTCTCAATTCATGTAAATAGTTAGACTCAATAAAAAGTTTTGATGACGGATTTTTTAATTCATCTAGTCATACTTTTCTTTATAATTATCTGGAGTCTATTTTCATAGGATTTACGGAAAGGGGGTGTTTAACATGCCAATGATCCAGACCAAAGGACTCATTTACACGGTTAAATCAGGAGACACACTTTATTCTATTGCTGCACGATACGGGAGCACGGTCGCTGCGATAGAGAGCGCAAACCATTTATTTCCCCCTGTGACCGATAGAGGGTTGATTTTTCCGGATGATGTACTCGTTATTCCTACCTCCACTTCCGATCCTATTGTGAGTCATATTGTAACAAATGGAGATACTCTTATGGCGATTGCTCAAACCTTTGATACTTATGTAGACCTGCTTGCAGGTGTAAACAAGCTGGCCAATCCGAATTTGATTGTAGTTGGGCAGCGTCTGCTTGTGCCTGCATTTACTTATGAGGTTGTCAGTGGAGATACGCTTTATGCTATCGCAAGCGTGTATGGGGTTACGGTTTCAGACTTAGAAGAAGCCAATGCAGACCGTCCTGGATTCCAAAGAGATGTGATTTGGCCGAATTATCAGTTGATCGTCCCTATTCCTACCTCAAGAAATATTTTCGTTACAAATCCGCTGCCAGGTTCTACTATATCTAACGGTCAACAATTTGAGGGTTATGCCAGAGCTTTTGAAGCTGTTATCAATTATCAGATGAGAGACGGTAACGGTGTTGTCGTAACCGATGAACGTTATGCCATGGCAGATGAAGGAGGACCTGCGTATGGAGTTTTCAGTACAACCATACCGTTTGATCGACAGCCGACGTCTAACACAGGAGAACTTTGGGTATACACGATAAGTGCTAAGGATGGAAGTATCCAGGACCTTATTAAAATTAGAGTATACTTCTGATTGAAATAAAAAGGAATGTACGCAATTATTAATGCCCAGAGCCATGACTCTGGGCTTTTTCATTGTGTGATTGACGATCATAGTTTTAGACATCAAAAAACATAATTAGTGATAGGATTATTGTAAGAACTTGATAAGTAAACGATCAAGGAGGAGAAGAGTTGAGTTATCAAATAATCATTGAAACCTATAAATGTCACTTGCAAAGCTATTCACCCGAACAGCTTAGATATATTTCTGAAGAAGGAGTATGGTCTCTTGGTCAGATGTACAAGCATCTAATAGAGGTGGCTTTTGAATACTTAGAAAATGTAGAAACCTGCTCTGCTTCCAAACAAGAACAAGAATCAGGAAAGACCGAGGCAGGCATTCACATCTACAAATTTGGCTGTTTTCCTCCAATAAAGATTAAGCTGCCCGACGTTCCGGATCATACCCCTAGTCATTCAGTGAGTAAAGAGGAGCTTTTGATAGGTCTTGATCAAGTATCAAATAGTTTACGAGAATGGGAATAAAAAGTCGACGATATAAATCCTAACTATAAAGTTGAGCATGGGGGATTCGGCTGGCTGAATGCACGGGAGTGGTTTGACCTTGTCGAGATGCACTTCCGTCACCATCTTCGCCAGAAATGTGAGCTTGAACAGAAATTATCGTTTTAATAGGTTTCCAAAAAATAAGCGGAACAATAAACTTTGTCTCGCTTATTTCATTTTCGGTATTTTATTGTCGTAATAGAGCATATAAAAAACACGTGTTCTACTAAAATAGACAATCCTCTCCGTTGAAATTGAATATACAAAAATTATAATAATAGTATACAAAAGATAGATGATTTGGACACTAAGCGGTGGAGGGACAGGAAGAAAATGTACAAGCTCGTCAGGAAAAATAGTGGGAAAACAGAAGTGCTGAAGGATACTCTAATTCAAAAAGATAAAGTCTTTACCGAACATGATAAAGCAAAAACATTGGCAGAAAAACTCAACTCCATTTTAAGAGATCAGCGACTATGGGACGTGCAAAAATTTTAAGAGGCAACGGCCTCTCTTTTTTTTGCCTATTGATCCGTTTCATTTATTTTTTTCAATTTGATATAGTTGCCGATCGCTCCAATAGTTCCTGCAACTATAAAAATGATGGGGATGTATGTATTGGAAGTTACAGGGACATCAGCAATCCATTCATAGAGGCCGACTATACATAATAACAGACTGCTGAACAATCCAATTTTTACTCGAAACTCTTTATTCATCGTATTCCTCCTAAAAATGTGTGACAAGTGGTATTAAACACGTATTTATTCATCCTTAGCGTCCCCTTGCTCCTTTTCCTCTTCCTGTTCGTCTTCCTTATTCTCTTCTTGAAATTCATGAACGGACTGACCCGTGATGTAGTCAAAAGGAGTGTAGACGTTACTGGGGATACTTTTTCTGATCCAAACTTTATATACTACAGTAAGAATAAGAGCGATAAAAAGCAAGACAAATAACGAAGTAGAAAAGACGGATAAGCTCATCTGTTCAGCGCCTCCCAAAAGAAGATAGCAATCTATTTTTACATCGAATCATTCAACAGGTTAATCGTACCATACACACCATGAAGATGATTATCCAAAATTGAAATAGAATCGTTCAGCTTTTCAGAACTATCACTCAAACTTCATCGTATGCTATGATGAGACAAATGAAAACCGTAGGGGGCGTCGTTAGTGAAGGTAGAATTTATTAAATGTCATGGATCTGGGAATGATTTCATCATGATTGACGAGATGAACGAATCGTATGACTTCAGTGAAAGTGAACGTAAAGAATTATCTATATTATTATGTGATCGTCACAAAGGGGTCGGGTCTGATGGTATTCTTTTTGTTATGCCAAGTGAAAAGGCTGAAGCGAGAATGCGTATGTTTAATTCAGATGGAACGGAAGCAGAAATGTGCGGTAATGGATTGCGGTGTGTCGCACGCTATGTCATTGAGAATCTAGGAAAATCTGAAGTGGCCATTGAAACCGAAAAGGCGGTCTTAGCCTCCTCAAAAGTAGCCGAGATTTATCCTGGAATCGATACATTCTCGGTCGCAATTGAGCCTGTTTCCTTCGAGGTAGCTTCACTGCCAATGAGCGTCAGCAGTGAACAATTGATCGATGAGTCAATTCCAGAGCTTTCAGACAAGCGGACATTTACAGCCTTAAGTGTACCCAATCCTCATATCATTTCGATTATGGATGAGGTCGAACAGGACGAATTATTGAAGGTTGGTAAAAAGGCGAACCATTTGCCAGAGGTTTTTCCAAATGGTGTAAATGTAAGCTTCGTGAAAGTAATAGAGAAAAATAAAATCTTTGTTCAGACCTATGAGCGAGGCGTAGGGTTAACGAATGCGTGCGGAACAGCGATGTCTGCTTCCTCGCTTGTATCCACTATACTAGGTCCGAATGAGGTCGATACACCTATTGTAGTCATTAATAAAGGTGGTCTTGTGAACTGTGTCGTAGAAAAATCAGAAGAACGTTACTCGATCCAGCTGAGAGGGAATGGGACTTATGTATATCAATCAGCTGTCGATATCAATTTTGAAAACAAGGAGTTCCACGTTTATGAAAAGGACTTTTTCAACAAAGAAAATGAGAGATATCAAGAGCTGGAAACCTACGCACAATCACAAGTTGGAGGTGGACTTTCATGAATAAGGTATTTGAAGTGAAAACAAATCATCATGAACAAATGATCGATGTCACATCTCAAGTGAAAGAATGGATCAAAAATGAAGGAGTGAAAGACGGACTTGTTGTTGTTTCATCCATGCATACGACTGCAGGACTAACAGTAAATGAAAATGCTGATCCGGACGTAAAAACGGATATGCTTCGACGCTTCTCAGAAGTCTATCCCTGGGAGCATCCGGAAGATCGGCATATGGAAGGAAATACAGCAGCTCACATGAAGACAAGCACCGTCGGGCATGCGCAAACCTTGATCATTGAAGACGGTAGCCTTGTGCTCGGGACGTGGCAAGGGCTGTACTTTTGTGAATTTGATGGACCACGCAATCGAAAATTTAAAGCGAAAATTATAAAGGGTTAACTAGAGAAGAGCGGGCGCTTGCCCGTTCTTTTTTATAGAATCGTATTTTTAGATGTAGAATGAGAGTCTGTTCCACAATATGGTAGAGAGGAGAACAGTGATTTTCGTAGGTACACTATTCTTTTTATCCCTGATCGGATATCCCACAGCAGCCGTTTTCCACTAGCCATTTTTCCTCATTAGTTGAGAAGCATAAAATAAAAAAATCAGAAAAAAGTGAATTCCCGAACATTGATGATACCCATTGACCCACACATTTTCCATTGGTATGATTCTCCCTATGACAAAATAGATACAGTACCTTGTATAAGTTCAGGAATATGGCCTGAACGTTTCTACCAGCTACCGGAAATAGCTAGTCTACAGGGAGGAATATATGATTATTCTCTTTCCCTATATAAAAGCACCGGTAGTATGCCGGTGCTTTTTTTGTTGTTAGATTAGGAGGGAACACCATGAGAAAATTCTTCAGATTCAATGAACGGGAAACCAATTATCAAAAAGAAACGCTGGCAGGAATCACCACGTTTCTTTCTATGGCCTATATTCTTGTCGTCAATCCGATCATTTTAAGTCAGGCAGGCATGGATAAAGGAGCGCTCTTCACAGCGACAGCGTTATCCGCTATTGTCGGTTCGCTTTTGATTGGACTGCTTGCAAATTTTCCTGTTGGGATTGCTCCAAGTATGGGACTCAATTCGTTTTTCACCTTTTCTGTAGTCATTGGAATGGGCATAGAGTGGCAGGTCGCCTTAACTGGAGTGTTTATCGCAGGAATTATCTTTATGATTTTAAGTCTTCTTAAGATAAGAGAGAAGATTATTAATGTAATACCGAAAGATTTAAAACATGCCATTGCAGGCGGAATTGGCTTTTTTATTGCATTCATTGGATTAAAAAATGCAGGTATTGTTGTAGGAAGTGAGGAAACATTCGTATCCATTGGTAATTTAACATCACCGACTACTGCACTGGCTGCGTTCGGCTTCGTAATAACTCTTATGATGCTCGTACGTGGTATTCGCGGCGGGATTTTCTACGGCATTGTCCTTACAAGTATTATAGGGATGATTGTCGGGTTAGTAGACGTACCGAATGCTATGGTAGGAGAGGTGCCGAGTCTTGAGCCAACATTCGGCGTTGTATTTCAGCACCTGGGAGATGTGATGACACCAGAAGTCCTTGCTGTTATTTTTACTTTCTTATTTGTCGCATTCTTCGATACGGCTGGTGCCCTCATTGCAGTCGCAAGTCAGGCAGGTATTATGAAAGAAAACAAAATCCCAAACGCGGGTCGAGCTCTGTTAGCCGATTCTACTTCTGGAGTCATGGGAGCGATCTTCGGAACTTCAACTACAGCTTCTTTTGTTGAATCATCAGCAGGAGTCGCCGTTGGCGGTCGGACCGGTTTTACGAGTATAGTGATTTCTGTCTGTTTCTTTATCGCCTTATTCTTCTCGCCCGTACTCGGTGTCATAACACCTGAGGTAACCGCGCCCGCTCTTATCATTGTCGGAGCTCTAATGGCGACAGAAGTGAGAGAAATTGACTGGAGCCGGTTCGAAATCGTAGTTCCGGCATTCGTCACGATAATCATGATGCCGCTCACCTTCTCTGTTGCTACAGGGATTGCTCTAGGGTTTATCCTTTATCCATTCGCTATGATTGCAAAGAGAGAGTGGAAACAGGTTCACCCGATTATGTACTCTCTTGGCTGTTTGTTTATTATGTATTTTGTGTTTCTTTAAAATAGAGTGAGTGATTTAATATAACACTAGTAATGGTCCGTTATGGTTGAGAATAACGGACCATTTTTTCGTTGTGGAACAGGAAGTAGCAGTCGAATTACCATATATATCTTGAAACTGAGTCTTCAACAAACGGGCAGGTTAGTTGAAGACTCAGTTTCGAGATATTTCACCAAAATATGTTCAAAAGAACTTGAGTGGTTGAAGTTGTTTTGAAATAATTGGAACTAAGATATTTTAGAGATCTATAAATAAAGGGAGGGAAGTTTTTGATTTATATTATCGTGTACCTCTTGTTGTTCTCTTTGTTATTTTAAACTACTCATGGGGCCATTTGGAGTACTATACAGCCTTTTCTAAGTGAGGACGTGACAACCTTTTATATCATATTAACTTACTTAATTCCTATAGAAATCGCGCTAATAACAGGGATAATAGTTTACTATCTCCTTAAGGTTGCAAAACGAATGTACAGAATTACAAATAATTAACCTGTGATATTGCAGATACCAAAAAGTTTAGAAAAAGATAGAGAAGAATATATTAAACCTCTAGAATACAAAGAAGCTTTAAGAATTTTTGCAATGAAAGGCGGTGAGAAATATGTCTCCAACACAACCTTTTTGGGTTAGCGCGATTTTTAACCTGTTTATAATTATTTCTGCTACTTTTGCAATAAGAGGAATTATTAAAAAACAATTACTCTTATCTTCGGTTATTTCGCTTATTTTAATTCCTATACTAACTTTTTTGACTGTTTTTTCAAGTATAGGGAGAGGAAATCAAACTGAGTATGAGTACTTAATAAGTAGTGTAGCAGAATATAACAATTTGGTGTTTGGTTTAAGTTATGATGTAATAATGGGTTTTTCCACTATTTTCAATACAACTATGTTAGGCTGGAAGTACCGTTATCCAGTACAAGATACGGTGCCCTCCTAACATTAAGGAGGGTTATTTGTTCATGTGTTAAGTGATTTATCCTAAACGTAAGTTTTTTGGTCGGGACTATTGAATCAGGTGCGTTTAATATATTTCTTCAGCAAATGATAATAAAAGTCTAAAGGAACCCACCAATGATATAGGTGAGGAACTTATAAAAGATACCACTATTACCATATCCCACTTTCTTAATTATAAGAGCTAACACTTCTGCTCCTATGAAAACTATAAACAGATCCTTTCCTGATTTAGCCCTTCGTAATACGTAAAATTTTGTGAAGATAACGAATTTATTATTGATGAATATTGGTTCAATCATTTTTATCATTGACCTCATAGGCAGCTCGAATTGCTGATTCAATCGCGCCTTCCACCCAACCATGAAAAGGTGATGTGTGTTCTCCGGCAAAATGGATCCTACCTTCAGGTGAATAAAGAGCATCTGAAAAATCAGATGCTTGGTTTGGTGCAAACAGAGTAAAACACCCAGCAGAGAATTGGTTTTGACTCCAACTATAGGAAGTACCTTTAGAAAAGTACTTATAAACCTGATTACCGTAAATTCTAGAAAGACCTTGCAAGGCCTCCCGGATTCGTTCATCATTGGGTAAACTATTCCACAAGTTGGCGTTTTGGGCCCAACTATAACTTCCAAGCATCACCCCTGGACCAGCCTCTCCAATGTTGTGACTTGGACTATAGGTGTAGCGTAGTGGAAGATCGGTAATAATATTACCAATGTTGCCAGACTCCCAAAACTTCGATTTGAATTCTAAACCAACTTTTACAGATGATACATAATTAAGTTCTCTAATAGCTTTCCATTTCTGAAAAGAAATAGAATCATAAGGGTAAATTTCAATAAATTGAAATACGCTATATGGGACGGTGACTATCGTATAATCTCCTTGAATCCTATGATATTCATTCGTAGTACGATCCCGAACAGTTACTATAATTCCATCATTATCTTGAATAATTTGATGTACTTTTTGGTAATATGAGATGTTTTGTCGGAGCTCAGGTAATAAAGCTAAGGGTAGCTGGTCGTTTCCACCTGTTATCTCATAAAATTTTAAGTCCTTATTGAAAACTGTACGTACAATATCTAACAAGATGTCTACAAATGATAATTCAGGGAATCCCTCAATGCCAAGAATTACTTTAACCATACGAATTGCTTCAGGAGATAAGGAATTGCCTAATAGGTTATTTCGTAAATGGTCATCAAACGAATAACGATCAAATTTCTTTCTTAAACGGTCTTGCTCATCAGGGGTTGCTTGTTCGTAAAGATCAAGAAATGGTTTTACTGCAGACGACAATAGTTCTATAGCTGTTTTCCCTTGTTCTTGGGGTGGTAATGGGAAGTTGAATATATTGGGATTGGATTCATAAAGCGTATCGGTAGCTTGAATTCCGTTAATGAGGAATAAATCATTTTTATTAATAAAGACATTAATAGGTAAATTGAATTTTCGAATATACTCAAATACTAGGTTATGTGTATCAGGAAAGCGCATGGCTCCTGCATCCAAATAGAGTCCTTTTGAAAAAGGCTCACGTATTGTGTAGATTCTCCCACCAATCCGGTTATTTCCCTCCAATATGATTACTTCATGCCCCGCTTGTTTTAATAAAGAAGCAGCGACTAAACCGGCCATACCAGCTCCAATGATAATGATTCTTTTAGAGTTCATCGTAGGAGTTAATCCATTACGGACGATGGATTTCATATCTTGAGGATATTCTAAATTCCCATAACTGTAGACATCAGCTCTGTTTTTCAATAATTTCCCCTCCCTAACTTTAAAAAATATGCATAAGTTTAAGGAGTATTCAACTAAATGAATAAGTAATTAATATAGTTCATACTGTCTGCAGCATGTCTCATTCTCCTCAATACAATCGTTTTTAAATGTGGCATTTATCTTGTGAGATTCCGAGCTGACATAAGAGGAGGATGATTAGATAATGTGAAAGATGGTTTTTCCTCAGAATTTCAAGAGCTAGAAAGACGTAAAAGAAGACTTAAAAAAATTCGACATACGCCAGTACCTTCACAAAATCAGATTCAAGGTGATCACTGGCGAGATATAGTCCTTGGGTGCTTTTCGATATATGAGAATGGAGAAATTACCTTATCCTCAAATAGTAGAAAATTCAGAAAATTAAGGTATAGCTTTTTGTGATAGAAAAAAATACAAACACCTGTAAGACATTTATTAGAGTTGATAACATTTGTGCTTCAAAATTAATAGTTACAAATGATAAACCTAAGAAGGAAATCCCTTGACATCGAGTTTTGTAGAAAAGGGGCGTTTGCGATATCAGCATTTGCTCAATACATAGTTAAAAACCGGGTAGGTGCACAAAGAAGAGTACTTGGGGAGAGGTGGGGTAAGTTGAGAGCTTTAATAAGTTCAATATTAGCTTTTCTAGTAGTCTGGACAGGCTTTGGATTGATTTTCGATGACTTTGATGAGGGCATACTTATCTTTACTATTGCTGGTATTATTACGGGTTATAACATTGGGAAAAAGAAAAAAGATAAATTTTAATAAATAGTAGTTTCTTTACTAGTGACTAATATTATCTTGAAATCGAGTCTTAAGCAAATGGGGGCGATTCTTTAATAAATCTGACATTGTTATGATGTAATTATGCATAGGAAGGGGAGGTTTTAGTGAGTGAAGGCTTACTTCATCATGTAGAAATTTATGTTTCCAATTTAAAGAAGTCAGAATCATTTTGGCGCTGGTTTTTGGAAGAGTTAGGTTACCAGTCTTATCAAAAATGGGATGAGGGACAAAGTTGGAAGTTAGGAGAAACTTATTTAGTGTTTGTCCAAACAAAAAATAAGTTTTTAGACGTACCTTACCACAGATGCAGGACTGGTTTAAATCATTTGGCTTTTCACGCATCTTCACGTGAAAGAGTAGACAAAATGACAAAAATGCTCAAGGAGAGAGGTATAAATATTTTATACGAAAACGAACATCCTTTTGCAGGTGGTGAGGATTATTATGCGGTTTACTTTGAAGACCCGGATAGGATAAAAGTAGAATTTGTTGCCCTATAATCATAAGATGTTATTCAATTATCTTGATTTCGAGTCTTACATAAACGGGGGTATCTAAAAATTAATTGGATCATTACTTAGTGTACTCATTAAGTCAGAGTACACTTTTTAATGTCTTAAATGAGCTGGGACGAGAACGTATATTCTGTTATTCTGAATTATATGGAAATATTTATAAACGGAGGAGATTGGATGGAGGAATTCATGTATCCAGAAAGATGGGAAATCAACTCAATTTTTAACGTGTCTTCAGATTCAGTTGTTATACATAATCATTTAAATGAGATAGATCAGGAAGTAACGAAGTTAGAGGTTCTTATTGGAAATACGGAAGATTCTGTGGATGGGGTCGATACTTAAACCAAAAAGCAAAATTGCTAGGTAACAATTCTATGCAAGCCTATGATTTTTGGGCCCCAGTAAATAAAGAAGTTCAGTCAATTAATTACCAGGATGGTATAGAATTCATTTTAATCCTGAATTAGAAAAGTTCTCTCGAAAAGCAATCCAACAAAATTGGGTAGAAGCAGAAGATCGTTCCAATAAGGCTGCCTTTGCTTTTTGTGCCGGTTTCCCATTGTCGGGAGAGTCTAGGATTTTTTCGTCTACTTATTTTATTTTGTTCAATTATATATCCAATAACATTTGCTATACTCTTCTAAAAGTAATAGATATTGATCTCGTGTTAGAATCCACACTTAGAGTTAGCTTCTGGTATTATCATTAACTTATTTGGTATTAAAGGTAAGAGAGTCATGATAAAAGAAAGGGGATTATATACGATTAAAAGGCTAATCGAATTTTTGAAGGAAAAATTAGAAGTGATAAGAGGTGATTTTATAGAAGGTATAAAGCACTTTAGAATAATGTGGTGGCTGTGGAAATTTAAAGTGATCATATCAACAGTTATAATTTTCAGTATCATTACCGGAATATATCTTATTGAATTAACTGGGGAGAGTCCAGAGTATGTTAGCGGGTACTTTTTAGGGATTTCTGGTATTATTTTATTTTTGACTTGGTTGTTTAGTAAAAGAGTAAAACAGTTAATTCCTAAGCAAGAAGTTAAAAAGTTTTTGTTTATTTGTCTGACTACACTCGCTCCATTTATTTTAGTTGGAATCGTATATTTAATCCTGAAAGTCATTGATTACCCTTTACCATGATATTTACTAATAAAAATATTTAAGGAAGGGTATTTATAGAGTTTATCTTGATTTCGAGTCTTCAACTAATGGGGGCTATTGTTTAAAAGAGTACTCGTCCTTCTATATTAATTATATTAAACATAAGTATTTTAGGAGGGATTGTATGGCTTATGACGTACTAATGTGGTTATTTCTTGCAGCATTGATAATCCCAGCAAACATATACGCAATCAATTGGCATAGAAGAGGGAATTTTCCCCTCTGGGCTTCTGGTCTTTTATTAGCAATTTTTGGCGTTGGGCTTGGCTTTGCTGTTGGTGGATTTCTGATAGGACCTGGTAACTCCGGTCAAGGAGGAGCAATAATGGCAGCTTTTGTAGGTCTTGTTACAGTAGGTAATGGATTAATACATTTCTTCATAGGGCTTATATTTACAATTGGAAAACTATTTACTAAAAAGAATACTTAAGTATAAGAGTAAATCAAGTCACGAAGATTTAACATGTGACTTGGTAGTTACTTTCGAATAAGAGTGGAATAATGTCAATCACTTACAGCGCTGAAAGGTGCGTTAGTTAATAATTTATACAAAATACCTTGAAATCAAGTCTTACTTTATCGGGGGCGATTGTTCAATATAAACGATCGCTTTTTCACTTTGTTGAAGAGTTGATTTCGTAATATTCAACAAAATGATGCATGAGTTCTAGTTGCATTCGAAAACGCCATCGCCCTTTCCGATATAAAGCTGTGATAAGAAAACAAGTAATATCGCACACGATATTACTTGTTTTTATGTTTACAAATCATTGGTTCTTTTTTTACTCAAGGGCGTCATAATAGGGAAGTCTGTGTCTATTTGATCAAGAGCCCATAAAAATTGATGCCACTTTTGAATATTTCCTATGACTTTGATCGAAGAAGGAGAAGGACGGTTGTTGGTGGTGGCTAACTCATATAAGGTTTCTTTACTCATGATGACCTTAACTTGATCCTCTTTTAATTCATTAGATAAGTAACGGAAGATGCCTCGTTTAATCTCCGTCAAGGCTCCTTCTTTTCTATCCGGAATAATGAAGTTCAATTTGAAGTCATACTCCCCAGCGATCAATCCGTTTATACGGATACTCAACATGTTCAACACTTGTTCGAGTGTCATGATATCCAAAACCTCTGTTGTGATGGTAGATTGCTGTATAGGAATAATTCCATAACGAAGTTCTTGAGCCCCCATCAAATACTCATTACGCCATGGCCCGGATTCTGCGATGTAGCCAAGCTGCTCCAGAGCATCCGCGCAAAGGTATTTGGCATTCTTATTGGATGGGTTTGCGAAGATAACGTGCTTGGTAACTTCAGCTACCCATTGGTAATCACCATCTCTAAAGCTTTCATTAGCTTTTTTGATGACTTCTTCCTCTCCACCCATAAAATCCACATATTTTTTTGATGACTCTTCCGGGAGCAGCTTGTTTAAATCGACAGGGTTTCCGTTGTACCATCCCATATATTTTTGGTATACTGCTTTAGAATTATGATTGACCGTTCCATAAAAAGAGCTGTTAAACCACTCGTCTTTTAAACTTTCAGGAAAGGTTACCATTCTTCCTACTTGATCGATAGTATAGCCTTGGTTGATCAATCTTAGTGTTTGATCATTTATATATTGGTACATGTCTCGCTGTTTTTCCATATAATCGATGCAGTATTCTCTCCCGTGTCTTGGCCAATTATGCACTTCAAATACAGATGTCAATTGTTCTCCAAATAGCTCAATGGCCTGTTGGATATATTTAGCCCAAGCGACGGGGTCCCGCACTTCAGCTCCGCGTAATGTATAAATGTTATGAAGCGAAGCTGTACAGTTCTCTGCAATACAAAGGCTTTTTTCTTCAGGGATAAACGTATTCATCTCAGCTGGAGCTTCTGTATCCGGGGTGAGTTGGAATTGCACTCTAACACCATCGATGACTTTCTCTACATAGGATTCATTCCTGGATAGTGAAATTTCTTCAGCAGAATGGACTAAAGTCACAACACCAGTGGATACATACTTTCCAATGCCGCTGTCTACTTGACCTTTTTCTCCACGAGGCAGCACCTCACCATACATGTATAATCCTCGTCTCGACATGGCCACACCTGCGGTCACATTCTCTTCCAGGGCTGCACTTAAAAAGCCGCTTGGTGCATAAATTTTTACATCATCGGTAGTTCCGCTATTCAGGACTCCATCAACACCCCCATAATGATCGACGTGTGAATGAGAAAAGATGATGGCACTAATCGGGAACTTTCCAAAATAGCTGTCGATTAATTCAAAAGCGGCTTCTGCTGTTTCTCTGCTTGTGAGGCAGTCGATAACAATCCAGCCTGTCTTTCCGCGAATAATACTCAAGTTAGCAAGATCAAATCCTCTGACCTGGTAAATGTTTTCTGTCACTTGGAAAAGACCGGCATTTAAATTTAGTTTTCCCTGGTGCCATAGTTTTGGGTTAACGGATGAAGGAAGTTTGTCTTTCAACAGGAATTCATAGCGTTTTAAATCCCAAACAGGGAGAAACGAGTCATCTGGTTTGATAACGGGGAGGGAGACGCTTTTCAGCACATTTCTCGTAGCCCACTCCTGTTCAACCTTCAATCTTTCCCACGGAAGGTTCGTTTTTATAAATTCGTTAATTTTTTTCGTTTTCTTTGTGGCATCCTTGCGAAAAGGGGTGAGTTCTGCCTCCATCCTCTTGTTATGGTTTTGTTCCATGAGATGTCACCTCCATTGAATATAGTATTCAGGAGACATTCTCTTCATACATGGGAGAGCGTACAAAAACATGAGTAGGAGGCTCCATAAGGTCCTAATGATGAAACCTTGCATGCCTCCCTACACTAATGCTTTATTATAATTAAAATATATGTATTTACCTCAACATCTCGATACTGAGTCTTCACCTATAGAGGGCTAATTCATAGCAAGAGGCTGTTCCCTTTTTCTAATTACATAGAAAAAAATTGAATAGTTTTAACAATAGAATTACAAAATTATCGATAGCAATATGAGGTTAGGAGAGTAAAAAAGGAGTAATTATTTAATAGAGTATTTAATCTCACGGAGGAGCATAAGGCCTCAGAAGACATTTCTCCTTTACTTAGGAAAGCAAAAGAATTTCTAAATACTGAAGAAATTGCCCTTCTATACGTGTTGGGACATAGCTTTGAGTTTAACGAAGACAGATGGGAAAAAATAGAACTTTTTTGGGTTTATAAGCGGTATTGATTCAATATACTATTTTTCTAATCTTGAATTAGCTGAGTATATCCAGGTTTATAGAAGTTTAGAGTATTCATCTGAAAACAATCCCTTTACAATCATAGTTCGGTAAACATACTTCTCAAGGATGGGGATGAGGTAATAGAATTGAAAGGAGGAACAAATGAATCAAAAGAAGATAGGATTAAGAAATATAAAACTATGGCACATCATACCTCTCGTATTAGTGTGGGAAATATCTTACACGGTATTTTCAATTGGCTTTGATCCCAGTGAATCAATTACTGAGATAGCAGATATTACTTTATACATATTCATTTTTTTATGGATTTGCCTTGAGTTATCCAAAAGAGGGTTGAGATATGCAAATATAAGCACTAAAAATGATGTTAAGATTCCTTGGATTAGTTTGTTTACCTTTGTTCCAGTAGTAAAAATAACTGCATCGGCATTATTTATGACTCTTGGAGTATCCATTCTTTTTGCATTCCCTGGTATAGGTGATGTCCCTTTAGCAGATCAAAGACTGCAGAACCAAGCGTTGCCTGCTAATATTCTGTTAAAAATTACTATAGCTGTTGCATTAGCTCCAGTTATAGAAGAGCTATTTTTCAGGGGAATGATGCTTAACAAGTTTGTTTTAAAATATGGCCGTCTTAAGGGTGTAATATTTACTGCAATCTTATTTACAATTGGTCACCCATTTAGTTTTATTAGTGCATTCTTGATGTCCATATTATTTTCAATAGCCTATTTAAAAACGGGTAAAATATATGTTCCAATTTTCTTACACTCTTTTGGTAATTTTTTAGCGTTTATGAATGAACTTTATCTTTCACCTTTGTTAGGGAGTGAAGAAACTCAATCATTACCAACTCAAGTGGATTTGATAGTAATAATTATCATTGCTGCTATATTACTTTTTGCAACGGTGTTTGGATTAATCAAACTTTATCCAAGGGAAAAAGGATACCATCTTCAGGCATAGGGGAGTTTTTTCTGGAGAACTGAATAATAAAGTCTAAAATACATTTCTAAATCCAAATTATCTTGAAACCAAGTTTTAAACCAACGGGGGTGATGATCGAAAAAGATAGTCGCTCTTTTTCAATCTAATTAATTTACGTAATAATGTGTTATCTTGGCAAATTTTAAAAAGGGGACGTCAATGCTGTATCAGTACCATTTAGTGAAGTAGATAAGGATTTACATATCCTAATACATAAAGCTAAGGAGAACGTTGAAAAAGAAGGTTTTACAGTCCAGAAAGGTAACACAATATGGACAGAGATTAAATGCAGAAGTGCAGATGCAGGCGCGTCTTTACAAGCAAAAGAGCAGACTCCCCAGTTCTAGTCGAAGTATGGATGTGCTGGACAGAAACAGATTTCTTTTGTTTCCTCCTTTCATCTGTGATAATTACATACATCGTTGGAAAAGGAGGCAGATCAATGACAAACCAAACAACAACGAAACCTTTATTTGAAACTTTTACTAGTGATAAATTAAATTTACCAAATCGTACCGTAATGGCACCGATGACACGTGGATTTTCACCTGGGAACGTTCCCGACGAGGAAGTGGCGGCGTATTACCGTAGACGTGCTGAGAATGAAGTTGGATTGATTATTACAGAAGGAACTGGAATTGACCATCCAGCTTCTGTATCTGGTGCGAATATTCCTGTATTTCATGGAGAGAAGGCGTTGAACGGCTGGGCGGATGTTGTGAAAGAAGTACATGAGGCCGGTGGTAAAATTGCCCCGCAGCTGTGGCATGTAGGAATGACTCGCAGCAAAGGGGATCTTCCAAACGAAGAGGCACAGCCGGTGGGGCCTTCAGGCCTAAGCTTGGATGGGGAGAAAGTGAACGAACCATTATCTACAGAAGAAGTAGAGGCCTTGGTGGAATCCTATGCCAAAGCAGCAGCAGATGCGAAGCGCATCGGCTTCGATGCTATTGAAATTCATGGGGCTCATGGTTACTTAATCGACCAGTTCTTTTGGGGAAACACCAATAAACGCACCGACCGTTATGGCGGCGATTTCGTTAAGCGCACGCAATTTGCCGTAGAGATCGTAGAGGCGTGCCGGCGTGAAGTTGGTGAAGATTTCCCAATCATTTTTCGTTTCTCCCAATGGAAGATGAATGACTTCCAAGCGAAATTGGTCAATAATCCCGATGAGTTGGAACGCTTTTTACAGCCGCTTGTTGAAGCGGGTGTGGATATTTTCCACTGCTCCACACGCAGGTTCTGGGAGCCTGAATTTGAGGGTTCTGACTTAAACCTTGCAGGCTGGACAAAAAAACTATCTGGCAAACCGGTCATTTCTGTCGGGTCTGTTGGCCTTGATGGTGTCTTTACGGACTTTTCAGGTGCCGGCACAGCAAGTCTTGACGGTTTAGTGGACAAACTTGATCGTGATGAGTTCGACCTTGTAGCCATCGGTCGTTCGTTATTAATGGATCCTGCATGGGTGAAGAAAGTGCATGAAGGTAGAGTGGATGATCTATTAGCCTTTAATAAAGAAGCACTGCAAAAACTATATTAATCTTATAGTCCGAATACAGGCGCCCTTATATCAGGGCGTCTTTTTAAGCCTTCATTTAAAAACCCCGTAAAGCCAAAAATAGAAAAAGAATAATGACAGTCTTATTGATGGTAGAGTAGCCTATGTTTCTGGCTATAGGTGTATTAGGAAAGTTGATTGGCATTTTGAAACCATATTATTCCTGTTATAAATTTATTGATGCTGGAGTTAATCGTAGATTACATCTTTTCCTTGTTCACGTAACTTTTTCAAAGAAGTAAGCATATGTTTGATCTCTTCATTTGAATGTCTTTCCCATGAACTTAATTCAGCTATGATTTTCAAAGGCGACTTAGACCTATAAGAACGTGTTGGGTTTCCAGGGAATTTCTTGTCAGTTAAGTTCGGATCATTTTCAAAGTCACCTAATGGATCTACAATATAAATTCTTTCTTTTGAATTAGCTATTGCTAATTCAGCTCCCCATTTAGCAGCGTCCAATGTTGCAGTGAAATAGATATAGTTAGACTTTTTGTTTTGATAATTTGATAAGTGGTGAGGTTTTAATAGGTCTCCAATTTTTAATTCTGCTTTAGTACCATGAAAGAAAGGACCTTTATCTAAGACATCTTTTTTTTCATTCATAAAGATACACCTCTAATTTTGGATTTGTATTTTAAAGTATAGAAGAGGAACTATAGAAAGAGTAGTCTATAAATAATATGCAATTGGTAGTATAATGTAAGTAGAGGGAATGTAGTTCGTCGACAATTACATATACAGAAAGTGATAGTAAACAATCGGGGCGATTCTCGTTAGGGGGGATGGCCTCCTTATTTATGAGAACAGGATTGTTTAAGGACAGTTTGGATTAGAAATCTTTAATAGATTTTATACGTGAATTTTGAAGAATGATAGTTTAACCGAGTTATAAAAGAGGAGTCATGACAATTGCTGAAAAGAAAAACAACACAATTTAGTATGCACTTACTGTTACTATTAGTTGTGTTTGTATTTACAGGATGTAGTTATGAATCACCTGCAGAGGCCATAAACAATGGCTGGTCTGGAGAAATAAAAGTAAATGATGTCCTTTCTAGACAAAAAACAGATGACGGAACAATAGTTCTTTTTACTGCACAAGATGTAGATAAGAGTGAAAAATTTAAAAAATTGGGGTTTGCATTAGTAACTGGTCAGAATGATAAAAGTTGGGAGTTTATCTTTTCTACTATGATCGCCATGACTGACGACTCATTTAGTGCAAGACACAATGTATTTCATTATGAAACCGAAAAAGGAAATGTACAGGAGATGCCAATAGCGTTTGGGATATTGAAAAATGAAAATATAGCTTCTGTAACTGCAGAAGTAAAAAATGAGAAAAAAGAAATAGAAATACTATCCACTAAATCCGGTCGTTACTTTTATCAAGTGAATGCCTGGGGTCCAATAAAATTTTTAGACGAAAATGGGGAAGTTATTGACCGTTATGGCACTTAAAGTTCAATGAAGGGATACTTTAGTTACAGATACATCAAGAGAAATCTTGAAAACAAGTAAGTGGTACATAATCATTTATTCAATCATTAAGGAGTAAAAAATATGGATATATCTATTCGAACCGCCGAGCAAAACGATTATGAGTCATTGTTGCCTTTGTTTAGACAGGTTCATGAATTCCACGTTTTTGAAAGACCAGATTTGTACAAAGAAAATTCAACTCCAGTCGAGCAAGAGTTCTTTGAAAGCCAGTTAATTGATAGCAAACAGCACATTTTTGTGGCTACTCTAGGCAATGATATCGTCGGGGTTATAGTGACGAAGGAAGAAGAAACAATTGAAAATTCTTTTCTCAAATTGAGGAAAGTGTTATTTATAAATAGTTTATGCGTTGCGGAGACGTATCGAAAGAAGGGGATCGGAAAAAAACTAACTAGATATGTTTTTGATTTTGGGAGGAACCTCCGAGTTGATAGTATTGAATTGGGAGTATCCGAGAAAAATACATCTGCCATTGAATTTTATAGATCATTGGGGATGACTACTAAAAGTAGAAAAATGGAGATTAAATTCAACTAAAGGGTTCGTTAGTCGAATGGCTATCCCATGATATCTTGGTTCCGAGTCTTCAACAATCGAGGGCAATAACGCAACAGAACTTGAATAAAATGAAGCAGAAGGAGGAGGCTTTTGAATAGAAAGACAATGTCACTGATACTAATTTTTATTATAGGTGGTTTACTATTTACTTTTTCTATTGAACTGCCTGTATTAGGTTTTAAGAAGTTAGAGTCTTTAGAGGGACCTACAACTCATCAAGTAATTAATTACAATTGGTATGGGAAAGTAATAAGTGAGCAACCTTTTAAAGGTGAGGCTAAAGAAGCGCTTAACCTATTTCAAAAGCAAGATAGAATCCAAAAAATTCAAGTGGCCATAGTTGTCTTTGCACTTATGACTTTAACTACATGGTGGAGCAAAGAGAAAAAAAGCTATATATATAGTAGTGCCTTTATCTTTATTATGCTAACCATTATTGATATTTTTCTTGTACATAAGTTTAATTAGAAAACTACTTCATACATGAACGGAAACTTTGTATATGTCGATATTGAGTCTTCAAGCATCAGAGCGGTTATCTAATTTACAGGTAGTCGTCTTTTTATTTGGTTATATTTAAGATCTATCTTGGAAACTTAATTTAATTCCACTCGTACATAAAGTAGGAGGATCTATAATGAAAGTAAAATGTTTAGGGATAGGACTGTTAGGTACACTTTCCTCAGTAGCTTACGGGCTTTATTCAAATGAATGGGGATTACCTTTAAAAATTATTGGCATTAGTGCAGTCGTACCCTTATTACTAACTGGGGTTTTAACTGGTGCTTTTGTAGACGGAGATAGGAATAGAGCAAATTACCATTCAGAAGTTAAAGAGGATAGAGACAACAAAAGCAGGTGGTTAATTGGGCTGTTGCTGGTTAGTGGTCCCAATGCAATTTTTATGATCGTATTAATTATTATAGGATTAACGAGGATTTAGCATGATAGATTTTGGTGTAAAAGAAAAGTAAGGTAGGTTTAAAGATGATTAAAAATATCTTGAATCTGAGTCTTTCGGAAGGGAACGATTCTCAAACAGAGGGATCGTTCCTTTTTTATGTGTTAGACAGTTATAAGCAATAATAAGTCTCAAGCGAATGCTTAAATAAAACATCAATATTTACATACTTAGGGAATGTGGAGAAGATTATTATGAAGCAGTTTAGAAAAGGAGGGATTCACTTCCTAGAAAGAGAATAACAGAAGATAACCTTTAGGGAGTGGAGAATTGTGTTTACTAAAATAGGTCAAATTATGTTATATGTTGATAACCAAGACGAAGCAGTGAATTTTTGGACAGAGAATTTAGGGTTTATTGTGACTTCAGAAGAAAATAACGGTGAAGGAATGAGGTGGATTGAGATTGCTCCAAAAAGAGGTGCTGAAACGACCATCGTTCTTCACAACAAAGAGTTCGTTGCTAAGATGTCTCCAGGTTTAAACCTTGATACCCCTTCTTTAATGTTCTACTCTGAGAATTTTGAGCAACTACATAGTGAATTGCTAAACAGAGAAATAACTGTGGGAGAAATTGTAAATATGCCATCGGGTAGAGTGTTTAATTTTGCGGACAATGAAGATAATTATTTTGCTGTAATGGAAAAAAATTAATATAGGACTGCGTTTCTCTAATATAACCTCTTCAAAAAGGATCACAAATAAAATAAGAATGAATATAAAGGGATTGGGTTAGGAGGCTATAAAGTTCATATTCACTTAACCTGTATGGTTGATTATCTTAATACCGAGTCTTCCACTTTAGGGGGTGAATGTTCAATAGAGTGCTCGTGGTCTGGACATAGCCCTAACTCTATTTCACCTCTATTAATAGGAGGGCAGCCACTTTTCTTTAACTCTTACTCTTTTTCATAAAGAACACTTGCCAATATCCCGTTAAGGTTACAGAAGTAAGGATCGGTATCTTAGCTGCGGGATCAAAATTAATATATAGATCCAAAGTCGAATATATTAAATAAACCATAACAGGCACATAAATAATCTTAAAAATCACTTTCCACTTCATTAGTCTCCCTGCTAATAGGTGTGTTACCTTAATGAAACCAATTTCAAACTGTTTTGCTTCCTCAGGCTGACTACCATTTAAAAATAATAAAGAGGGACGGAGTGATTAAACCAATCATTGTATCTCGATTTCGATTTTTACATATTTGAGGGCTGTTCTTTAGTCATTTGGGAAGAGCTTATTTAGTGCTGAAACGATAAGTGGTTACTGGCTTCATATGGAATTATAATGACAGCAGGTCCGATCTCGATGGTTGAGGACGATAAGTTGGAAAGCTAGAATAATAGGTAAGGAGGGAAATGATATTATGAACGAAGAACAGATTTTTAAACAGATCAACCTGGTGAGAAAAGCGACTCTGAAGGGATTGGACAGTGTCACAGAAGAGCAGGCGGATAAACAACCGGAAGGATTTAGAAATACGATCCGATGGAATCTTGGTCACATTTACGTGGTGCAAAACTCATTGATTGCTAAATTCGGTGGCAAACCGATCGAAACTCAGTCCCATTACCTTAAACTGTTCGCACCAGGAACAAAACCATCGGATTGGCAGGGCGAGGTCCCCTCACTTGACGAACTGAGGCAGGAGCTTAATGAGCAGCCGTTCAGACTGAAGAAAGTGCTCGCCGGACAGCTGGAGGATGAAGCGGCAGAAGCCTTTTTATCTCTACCGACGGTGGGAGAAATTCTTAATTTCACGTTGTACCATGAAGGGGTACATACCGGTACAATTAAAGCAATAAAAGCAAATACGGCAGAGTAAAGGGGGAAAGCTGACTAGACGTTATAGTCGGCTTTTTCTTTTGCTATAGGAAGTAAGAAAGACTATTACGTATTTGGCGAAGGATATGCGTCTCTTCCATAGCGGTAAACGTAGCATATCAAGCAAAAAAGATAGCATTACTTCAATGATTAGAAGGGATTTAATGTGTATTGTCGAATATAAAAGTAACTAGTATCACAAGGAGGTTGTTATGTCTGATTTTAAGCTAACTGTAGAGATTCGAAAGCCTTCTTATGCACAGAATAAAACGGTAAGGAATTCAATACCTCGTTCTTTGTGGAACTCTGTTCGGAACCATGTTCAAGAGAATAGTGATTTTACATGCCAAATATGCGGCTATCGTGTTGAAGAAAAACTACAAGCTCATGAAGTTTGGGAGTATGACGAGGAAAATTTTCTGTTAATCTTAAAAGATATACAGTCTTTGTGTAAGTCCTGTCACGATTTAAAGCACATCCACCACGTAACACGCAGAATAGAAGATAGTAACACGAGAGGTTTTGTAATGCAGAATCTAAAAAAACATTTTATGAGAGTCAATGAGTGTACGGAAAAAGATTTTAGAAAGCATTATCGAAATCAGTTAGCAAAGAGTAATACGAGTCCAATTAACAGATCTCTAGAAGACTTAATAGAAATAAGGAAACTACGAGAAAAAGAAGAGTTTCTAAAGGAACAGAATTGGCAATTTGTGTTAGCAAAAAATGTTCCATTTGCAAAAGAGATAGAATCAAAGCTAGATGAGAAAGGTCTACTTTATAAGGGACAAAATAATGGTACATAACCACTGCGGGTTCTATTTTTAATCTACCAATCTATGCGTAAAAAATAGTAAAAAAAGGCGACCAGAGTGTGAATGAATTTTCTATTTCATATAATGGGCATATATCTTTCGTTATGCGAAGTGGGTTTCTAAAGAGAAGAGGGGAGTACATGCTAGAAAACCTTCAAGTTCAAATGAAGTTTTGTAAAGGAAATAGAATAGTGAGGGTTTACCTCCCTCAAAGTTATAATCCAAGTGACAAAATACGTTATCCGGTTATATATATGCACGATGGTCAGAACGTTTTTAGGGATGCTGATGCCATTGGCGGTGTTTCATTATCGCTTGAAGATTACTTAGATAAAAATAAATTAAATGTTATTGTGGTTGGTATCGATCAAAATCCAGAAGAGAGAATTAATGAATACTGTCCGTGGATAAATGGGAAGTACAGCGAGCAGGTTCTAGGGTATAAATGCAGCCTAGGGGGTAAAGGAGATCACTATATCGATTTTATAGCTAAAGAACTTAAGCCTTTAATGGATAGGAAGTACAAAACTATAAAAGAAAATACATCAATGGCTGGGATATCATTAGGAGGGCTGATTTCTATTTATGCAGCATGTAAATATCCGCATATTTTCAGAAGGGTAGTGGCTTTCTCATCTGCTTTTTGGCGTAACCAAGAACAAATAGTGGAGTTTATCAGAGAATGCGACCTTTCACTTCTTCAAAGTATATACTTAGACTGGGGAGACAAAGAAGCAGAAGATGAAGAGGTAAGAAGAAAATTTATAGTTTCGAATGAAGAAGTTGCTCGCTTATTAAGAGAAAAGTCACTTAACGTTAACTCTTCGGTAATCGTTGACGGTGAACATAATTATACTTCCTTTAGAAGCAGGGTTCCTAAAATATTTTCTTGTATTTAATCTAAGCCTTTTGTGAAAAAAGTATTGACCATTCAAGACTCAAGGAATTACTGCATTAATCATGAAATAGATCATAAAAATATCTAATTAAAGAACATGAGGAGACCCTCATGTTCTATTATCTTATATAGGTTGTACAGATATAATAACTCCATGATTCGATACTCTATAACGACCATCATTAGCTATTCGGACTGCTTGACACTTAAGATGGTGATGGTGACTAATATAAGGACCATTCCAATAAGTTGGATGAAAGTCAAACGGTCATTAAGCAGCAACACACCAAATAAGGAAGCTGTAACTGGCTCTACCATTGCGATCATGGAGGCCGTCGAGGGAGCCGTCCATTGAATTCCAATGACATACAGGACAAAAGATATTCCTGCTCCAACAAGTCCTAGCAGAATAAACCACCCGATATCACCGGAAGTCAGAACAGAAACGGCTTCTTGAGAGTCCATGAACAGTGAAAGGATTAAGCAAAATACAAAAAAAGCGATGCTTAATGTAGATTGCGGCTTAGTGAGTTCGGAAGACTTTTTAAAACTAAAGATAAACAACGCATACGAAAGACCTGCCCCAAGTCCTGTAGCAATACCTAGCAGGGTGACAGAGGAGGATCCGGATTTATAAGCACCTGTAAGCAAAATTATTCCGATAAGCACTAAAATAATCGATCCCCATTTTGTCCAAGTTGAACGTTCTATCCTTAGTAAAAAAGAAATTAACAGTACAAACACTGGTGCGGTATACATTAAAGTGGCTGCAATGGCGATGCTTGATGCTTCAATACTTAGAAAATAAAAGGTGAAGTTTCCTGCAACACCAATTCCGGCAAGCGTGGACCATAAATAAACAGAGGAAGCTCTTGGCCAATTTTGCTTTGAGCGAAGAAGAAACCAGAAAAAAACACATAATAGTCCTACAGCTCCACGGTAAAAGGATATAACTATAGGATCCCATCCTTTGTCCATCAATATATTAGCTATCCCTCCGGTAATCCCCCAGAGAATTGCCGCAAGTATAACAAAAATTATTCCGCCATATTTCATAGTATCCTTCCTTCTGCGAGAGTTTTTTAAAAGGTTGATTCTTAGGGGTATTCCATTTGGGAAGAACATTTAAACGTAATCTTACCTTTTTATTTTCTCACTTAAGGCCTCTTTGGAAGCGTCAAAGGAGCTGGATAACTAACTTGAGAGGCTTTTAATCAACTTAGAAAAATGGAATATTATTAAAGGTGAATGTATATTCAAGTAAAGTTCAAAAGTTTTACAAAAGGAAGTGGTCCTTGATGTCAGGTAGTAGAAAGAACCCTAAGGTAGATGAATTCTTACGTAATGCTAAGCAATGGCAGAAAGAATTCAAGAAGTTAAGAAATATCGCCCTTGAGTGTGAACTGACTGAAGAATTGAAGTGGGGAAAGCCTTGTTATACATTTAAAGATAAAAACGTCGTTTTAATCCATGGCTTTAAAGATTATTGTGCTTTCCTTTTCCATAAAGGTACCTTGTTAAAGGATAGTCATGGCATTCTAATCCAGCAAACAGAGAATGTACAGGCTGCGCGCCAGATCCGGTTCAAGAATCTTTAGGAAATTGAAGAAATGGAATTTATTTTGAAAGACTATATTGATGAAGCCATTGAAGTTGAAAAAGCTGGCTTGGAAGTGAAATTTAATAAGAAACCAGAAATTCCCGAAGAACTTCAA
This sequence comes from Halobacillus mangrovi, assembly GCF_002097535.1. Lineage (GTDB taxonomy): Bacteria > Bacillota > Bacilli > Bacillales > Halobacillaceae > Halobacillus > Halobacillus mangrovi_A. The sequence goes on along the minus strand of NZ_CP020772.1, from coordinate 2,775,992 downwards.
AATAAATTCGATGAAATCTCTGGCTTAAAATCAGCTTTTGAATCACTGACGCCAGGTCGGCAAAGAGCCTACTGTCTTTATTTTTCTAAAGCCAAACAATCCAAAACTCGTGAGTCAAGGGTTGAAAAATATATACCGCAAATTCTCGATGGGAAGGGATTAAATGATTAAGAAGAAGGTAGGATGGGTGCAGAAGAAGCCATGAATGTTGTCGAAGTTGAAATCATATAAAAGCTCAGAGTTAAACAGAATGCTCTGAGCTTTATAGTATTGATCCAAAGACGTGTGCTTTTAAAGCTATACAGTTGTTGATGGGGCTTGTCTTGAAGATGAATCCGTTTCCTTATTGTCGACAACAGCCGATCCTACGATATCTCCAAGTACGTTGGAGGCTGTACCGGCCATGCCAATCAGAACGTCGACTCCCGCAATCAAAGCGACAATTTCAAGGGGGAGATTAAACATGGTAAGGACGGCTGCCAGTGTGACAAGTCCGGCCGCCGGGATTCCTGCTGTCCCGATCGATAGCAGCGTGCCAATTACAACAATCGTAATAAAGTCCATGACAGACAAATTTAATCCTGTTACATTAGCTGCGAATACGATAGACACACCCATTCGTAGTGCTCCTCCGTCTGAGTTAAAGACAGCGCCAATAGGAAGCGAGAAGTTGACAGTCCGTTCAGAAATCCCTGCTTTTTTAGCCGATTCTATAGCAACCGGCAGAGAAGCAATACTACTTGATGTGAAGAACGCAGTAAAGTAAGCGTCCTTTGTTTTTACAAAAAAATGTTTAATGTTCACGTGTGCGTATTTAAGGAATGACGTATAAACCAATAACCACAACAATAGAACACCCAGATAAAAGACTCCTGTGAATGCTAACAGGGATTTAAAGGTTTGCCATCCCTGGCTGCCAAAGGCGGACGCTCCTATGGCAAAGATTCCAATGGGCGCATATAAAAGAATGCCTTGTAATAAGAGGAAGAACAAGTCATTCGCTGAAGAAAACAGACGGTGCAGACGCTCCCCTGAAAGTTGAAGCTCTTCTTTACCTGAATAGCGCATTTTGGCCATTGTTAATCCGATGATGACGGCGAGAAATAATATGCCCATCAGCTCACCGGAAGTAAAGGCTTGGAACAAGTTGTCAGGAACAATGTTTAATAAGACATCAGAAAAGCTTGGAGTTTCTGGCTTTTCCACTTGAGCATCCGGTAGGCTGAGCCCTGCTCCGGGAGTAATCCATAAAGCAAGACCAACCCCGATTAATACAGCTGCAGCGGTTGTAAGTCCGTAGTAAATAAGCAGCTTTCCACCGAGTCTTCCTAAATGGTTAGGATTCATTTGATTAATAGCCAGGACCACTGTAAGGAATATGACAGGTACTGCTACTAGGTTTAATAAGTTAATCAAAATAGTGCCAAGTGGTTTAACGACTTCCATCTCAGGGCCAATGAGCATTCCTGATCCAATGCCGAGTAAAAAGCCAATTGTCATTTTTAATAGAAAAGAAGAATCTTTGTATAAATCCCAGATTTTTTTCATGATTTCACCTCTATATACACAATGTTACTAGTATACCAGTAAATGCGCCGTCCATTAAGAGATTTCATGCAGACGAAATTAGTTATATGCTCTGGATGGTTATGCGTAATTTCAAGGATGGAAAATTGAATCAATCTAAATTGCACACACACGTAAAGTCTGCAGCTGCTTCTAATTTCCCTGAGTAAATAATTCGTACAAAGAAGAATAGACATAAGTGTATGATTAAAGTCAGGCAGCTTCCTACCCGTGGAGGTTGTCTTTTTTGGCGAACTATCATCCTCTGTAACCCCATTGGCAAGATGAACTCTCAAAATCGTTTAAAGGAATGTTAAGTACCACAGACTACGACTATGGCCCTGTTTTATAATGAATACACCGGAAATAATTATAATTTTCTGTCTTTTCTGCTAATGTTAGTATTATCCATAATTTTCAAGGAGGAAGATACATAACTATGTTCTCGTTCAAAAGCAAGCAAATGGCTGTCCTGTTTTTTGTAGCAATTTTAATGCTCGCCCCTTATCAATCGTATGAAGACACAGAAGTGAACGCAGAGAATGATGCGCTTGGTGAAGAAATCAATGAGATTTTAGCGGATGAGAAGCTTGACGGTGCCCTGGCTGGAGTGAGTATCCGTTCAGCTGAGACCGGCGAAGTGATCTATGAACATGATGCTGATCTCCGATTAAAACCCGCCTCAAACATGAAGCTGCTGACGGGAGCTGCGGCACTTGAAACCCTTGGACCAGCATACACTTTTACGACGGAGGTACTAGCTGAAGGGGACATAAAAGGAAACAAACTTCACGGTGATTTATACTTAAAAGGAAAAGGCGATCCAACGTTGATGGAGAAGGATTTTGTCACCATGGCTCAATCCTTAAAAGAGGCAGGAATAAGAGAAGTTAAAGGCAATCTCGTTGCTGATGATACATGGTATGATGATATTCGATTATCAGAAGACATTTCATGGAACGATGAAACCAACTATACGGGGGCACAAATCTCAGCACTCACTGCTTCACCGAACGAAGATTATGATGCAGGTACTGTCATTGTTGCGGCTTACCCTTCAGATACAGCGGGAGAGCCTGCTGAAATAGAGGTAACGCCTGAAAATGATTATGTGGAAATCGTTAACGAAGCCAAAACGGTGGACTCAGATCAGTCCAAAGATATTTCTATTGAACGTAAACATGGGACAAATCAAATTGTGGTGGAAGGTGCCATTCCTGTAGATGCAAGCCGCTCAAGGTCCTGGGTGGCCGTCTCTGAACCGACTGGCCTGGCGCTAGATCTTTTCAGTCAATCATTAAAAGCAGAAGGGATCAAAGTCAAAGGGAAAGAGATTGTAAATGGAAAAACTCCTAAGTCCGCTGAATTGATTGTTTCGAAGGAGTCCATCCCTTTGGAAGAACTTTTTACCCCGTTTATGAAAATCAGTAATAACGGTCATGCTGAAGTGTTAATCAAAGAAATGGGGAAAGTGGTCCATGACGAAGGTAGCTGGGATAAAGGGATGGAGGTTGTAGAGGATTTCTTAAATGACAGCGGAGTAAATGCAGATACGATGCGTCTTCGTGACGGATCAGGTATGTCTCATGTCAATATGGTGCCTGCCAACGAGATTTCAAATCTTTTGTACCAAGTAAAAGAAAAAGAGTGGTTCCCAACTTATTTGAAGTCCCTTCCTGTAGCAGGCAATAGTGAACGTTTTATAGGTGGTACGCTTCGTTATCGTATGGGTGATACAGCAGCAGAAGATAATGTGCGTGCTAAAACGGGTTCGTTAACAGGTGTGACGTCGCTTTCTGGATATGTAACGTCTGCAGATGGTGAAGAGTTGATCTTCTCAGTCTTGTTAAACAATTATCTTGGCTCTGTGCAGGAAATTGAAGATGAAATTGCTGTAACTTTGGCTGAATATGAACTGAACAAAGAAGAGTAAGAAGAAGCGGGCTTTCTCAATTGGGAAAGTCCGTTTTTATAAGTAATGACTCAAAAAAAATCTTGAGTAGGCTCATAGGTTTTGAAATAATTGGTAAGACGCAAGTGGAATTCACTTCTCCTGGATGAAATTCTGTGATCGCTATGATCGAGGAGTTGCAAATGAAGGGAATGGGATGACGCCCTATGAATGAAAAATATTTCTGGTTCTGGATTGTCATTATTGGTCTTCTTTCATTTTTCACTGGTGAAATGGTTACATTCATGATGCTTCTCTTACTATTACTTACCTTAATGGAAATTAAGTCTGTTTTAAAAAGGTTTTATGAAGATTGGAAGCGAAAGAATTAACTTCTTACATACAATTATTGTTCTGTTAGAAGAAAGGGGATCGGTCTTGGCAAATATAATCCGAATCATTTTTGCTCTTGTAACATTTGCATTCGCCACTTATGTGTTTATAACAGAGAGCAGCCATTTAGCACCATTCATGTTAACTTCTTTAGGCTTTATGTTATTAGCTTCAGGATCTCATGAGCTTAAAAAAGGCAGGAATGCGAACGCTGTTGCTTCATTTGTTACTTCTGCCTTCGTACTTACCGTTGCCATTCTAACTATTTAATAAATAATTAAACCTAATTTACTGTAGAAGCAGGTAAAAATAAATATTATCTCTCTTTCTGAATTACTCGTATAACTACTTATTTAAAAAGTGAAAGGGCTTGAATAACTAACCTTATTGAAAGGATTTAAGAGATGACTCCAGAACTGATACAGCTGAAGACAAAGAAACTAATCGGCAAATCAATGCAAATGTCTTTAAACGATGATCATACCGTTGAGCTTTGGAGAAGCTTTATGCCTAAACTCAAAACAATCAAGGATCGAATTGACGATAATCTTTATAATATGAAAGTTTTCGAGGAGAAACTTGATCCTGCCCGTTTTACACCAGACACCCTTTTTCATAAGTGGGCAGCAGTGGAAGTACGAGAATTTGATGAAAAACAAAATGAACTCGAGCCGATCATTCTCAACGGAGGTCTTTACGCTATGTTTTACCACCATGGACCTGCGAGTGAATTCCATAAGACCTTACAATCATTTTACGAAGAATGGCTGCCAGCATCCGATTATCTTATAGACGAAAGGGAGCATTTTGAACGTTTTACAAAAGAATACGATCCTTTGGATCCTAATGCAGTAGAGGAAGTATGGATTCCGGTTAAGAAAAAATAAGCACACCTTCCGACACGGATAGGTGTGCTTTCCTATTAGCTAGGAATTTTATATGCAAACATAGTTGGTCAGGCACTTACGCTTTTAGTAGCGATTCCACTGAAGAACGTCATCTAGCGGCAGACGAGTTTTTTCAAACCCTGCTTTTTTCCCTTTACCAAGAGAGATCAGCATCACTGGTTCGTAGTCCTCTGGAACATCGAAGGCTTTCACAAATTCAGATTCATCAAATCCACCCATTGGAACGGTATCGTATCCTTTCGCTTTAGCAGCGAGCATAAGCTGCATGGATACAAGACCGCCATCAATCATGGCAATGCGAGTTAATTTCTCCTCAGAAAAGTTCCCGTAATTCTCCAAAATGCTATTTACATACATTTCTTTAATATCTTCAGGCATGTTGCCTTTTTCAGCGATTTGGCTGTAGATTTGATCGGCATTGTTATACGCTTTTTTATCCCCTAAAACGGCAATAACAACAGAAGCTTCTGTAATTTGCTGCTGCCCATTGGCAATAGGGGAGAGACGTTCTTTCTCTGCTTGATCTTCAATGACAAGAAACCTCCATGGTTGCAAGTTAGAGGAAGATGGAGCGAGAATAGCTGTTTCTAACAGTTCACGGATTTCTCCTTCTTCGATTTTATAGTTCTGATCATACTGACGTACGGAACGGCGCTCTTTAGCCACAGTTAGAAAATCTGTGTTCTCAAGCACTTTAGGTGCTTCGCTGGTTGTATCTAGGTCCTTCACTTTATTTAGATATTCTTCTTTACTCATCGTTTTCTGAGTCATAACACTGGTCTCCTTCATTAACTGTATTTCATACAAGAACAGTATATTTCGCTAACTGTTCTTTTGTCAATTACAGTTACTTATAAAAAAAACGAAACCGTCTACGGCTTCGTTTATTACTTCATGAGATCAGCTATGGTTTTTTGTTCTAACCCTTCGAGAATCCAGGTTTCCATTTCTTCACGTAATTCACATAGGGCATCTCTAGTAGAAGGGTCAAAGCATACTTTACTTTCAACGCTTAAGAATTCTTTCGGAAACGTCTCAACCTTCATCGCTTTATAAACTTCTGAAAGTGTGATTTCACTCGGTGCTTTAACCAACGAATACCCACCATCACGGCCTTCTTTTGCCTGAATTAAACCCGCCTTAACGAGGTGGGTCAATATTTTTCTTAAAAATACCGATTTGGATTCAAGTTTTTCCGCTAATTTACCACTTGGGCACAGGCCTTCGTTACTGGCTAAAACAATCAATGCTTTTAGCGCCATGCCGAACCATCTTGTATTAGACACTTTTTCTGCCATCCGTTTCACCTCTTCGCTCTTCTCTATTTTGAGACATCTCATACATAAAGTCAAAGCTCTCTTAAAGAAAGAAGTCTTTTAATTGAAAGGCAAGTTTCAATGATAACGAAACCGGTTTACTTAATTTTTGCGAATTTCCTGTTTTTTCATCAAAAAAAGTATTGAAAACGGATTCAATTATCGATATAATCGACTCAACGCAAGAAATCAATTGATTTTTTTTAGACGTTTACGAAACCGGTTTCGTAAACAAGAAACAATTGGTACAGGGATCGAAAAAGTCTATTTGGAGGGGTTAAACAAATGAATTTTAGAAAAGGTTTGCTGGCTGTTCTTTTACTTAGTTTAAGTGCGTTTCTTTTTGCCTGTAGCGGAGGGGAAGATTCTGCATCTGGTGAAGGGCAGAAGGATAAAGAGATAACATTAGATTTTTGGGTATTTGGTGCAACCAACTATGAAGCATTAGCAAAAGAATATGAGAAAGAAAATCCAAACGTGAAAATCAATGTGAAGACGTCAGAACTTGGGGATCACCATAATAGTTTGTTCACAGCGATTTCTGCTGGAACAGGAGCTCCAGACTTAGCGATGATTGAAGTGGATCAATTAGACCGCTACCGTGAAGCGCAAGATCGATTCGTGAACTTATATGATTTAGGTGCAGAAGAAGTCCAAGATCAATACTTAGATTGGAAATGGAATGGTGCTGAGAATGGGGAAGGAGACTTCTTATTCGGTCTTCCGACAGATATCGGTCCAAAAGCCATGTATTATCACACGGATGTATTCGAAAATGCCAGCCTGCCGACAGATCCTGATAAAGTAAGTGAAGTTATTTCTACTCCTGATGAATTCAAGGATGCAGCCAAGAAAGTTCTTGATGAGACAGGCCAGCCCATGGTAGACAGTATGGAAATGGCGTTTCGTGCCCATATGGATGCACTTGAGGATAGTTATTTTAACCGGGACGGTGAACTATTAATTGGCAACGGTGAAAGCGGCGTTAAAGAAGCCTATGATTTCGCTGTTGATTTAGATTCAGAAGGTTACGTTGGTAATTTTGAAATGTGGACGCCTGAATGGGCAAACGCTTTGAATAAAGGCGGATTTGCAGTAGAAATGGCACCAGCCTGGTTGAAGGGGTACATGACTGAAAATGCTCCGGAAGGCAAAGGGAAATGGCGCGTGACCACATTACCAGAACAATTTGCAGGTAACTGGGGCGGTTCTTATGTAGCGATTCCTGCAGAAACGGAACATGAGAAAGCAGCTTATGAATTTTCGAAATGGCTTCTATCTCCAGAAAACCAACTAAAATCTTTTGTTGAAAGTGGACTATTCCCATCCGCACCATCTGTTTATGAAATGGAAGAGTTCAAGAATAATTCTGATGAGTATTTTGGTGGCCAAAATACAGCGAAATATTTTGCTGAAGCCGCTAAACAAATTCCTGAAGTTTACAAAGGACCAAAATACGTTACTGTGAACAATGAAATTTTGACAGCATTACGTAATGTGCAAGAAGGCGGAGATCCTGAGAAAGAGTGGGAGGCTGCCGTCAAGCGTATTGAAGATCTAATGAAGCGATAAAAGTCAATCGGGCTGGATGAAGCTTTCATCTAGCCCTGATTACATAAGGGGGGAGAAAGTTTGGAGAACGTACACAAGCAAGCAAGAGCATCTACGGTAAAAGCCAAAAAATTATCTGAGAAGAAGAAGGATATGATCTCAGGATATTTATATGTGGCTCCTTTCTTTATCGTTTTTGGTATCATTGGGCTTTATCCAGCCATTTTTAGTATTGTCCTTGCTTTTCAGAAGTGGAATGGTTTAGGTGAAATGGAATTTGTAGGGATGAACAACTTTGCTATCGTTCTACAGGATCCTTTGTTTTGGAAATCGTTATATAACACAGTCCTTATGGGATTAATGGGGACAGCTCCACAGTTAATTGTGGGGATTATTTTAGCCTACTTCTTAAATATGGCTGTCATACGTTTCACAAATTTTTTCAGAGTCACAATATTTATGCCTTACATTACCTCCATGGTAGCTGTTGCATTAGTTTTCGGAGTATTTTTCAGCAGCAATGAGAGTGCTCTTGCAAACTACGTGATTGGATGGTTTGGATTTGACCCTGTCAGTTGGAAGACCTCTGAATGGGGAGCAAAAATTGCGATCTCGCTCATGGTATTTTGGCGTTGGGTGGGGTATAACACCATCATCTATTTAGCTGGTCTTCAAAGTATTCCGAAAGATTTGTATGAAGCAGCAACAATTGATGGAGCGAACAAAGTCCAGCAATTCTTTCATATTACGATTCCATTATTGAAGCCATTTATTGTTCTGACCGTATTTATGTCCACAGTAGGAGCTTTACAGCTATTTGCCGAGCCAACTGTTTTCTTAGGGTCATCAGCATTCAGTCGTGATGAGGCAATGACTGTAGTCATGTACTTGTATCGAGATGCCTTTAACTTAGGTTCCTTTGGTACAGCATCAGCTACGGCAGTATTATTGTTAATCATCATTGTTGGAGCAGCTGCCCTGAACACGTGGCTGACTTCTGGAGCAGGCAGCAAGAAGAGAGGTGTCAAATCATGAAGCAGCAACACAAAAGCAAGTTGAATAAGAGTACAATACCGGTCTATGTTGTGCTGACGATTGCTTCTCTTTTATCCTTATTTCCGTTTTACTGGATGTTCGTTATGGCCACAAGACCGAGTGCTGCTTATAATTCAATTCCGCCTACGATCCTTCCAGGGGGAATGCTGGTCGAGAATTTCCAGAAAGTGTTGGATACCATTCCATTTTTCCAGGCGATGTGGAATACGATCCTCCTATGTACGACTGTCACAGTGGCTGTTCTCATAATCAGCTCACTGGCAGGCTACGCCTTTGCGAAATTTGAATTTCCAGGCAAAAACTTTTTGTTCATTTGTATTCTACTTACGATGGTAATTCCGCCACAATTGGGATTAATTCCTCAATATTATCTGATTTCTCAACTAGGGTGGCTGGATACACTGCTTGGAGCTGGAGTGCTTTTCTTGCTGAATCCACTGGGAATCTTCCTGATGCGGCAATATATCAGCCAGTCGGTTCCTGATGAATTGATGGAAGCTGCTAAACTGGATGGTTGCTCGAATTTCAGAATTTATTGGAGTATCGTCTTACCAATCATTAAACCTGCATTTGCTACGCTTGGTATTATCGTGTTCACTCTTGTATGGGGTGAATTCTTATGGCAGTTTACCGTACTTCGCGACCCATCGTCCTATACTTTACAAGTTGCACTTGCATCTCTAAACAATGCGTTTCGGGTTGATTTTGGAATGCTGCTTTCTGGAGTATTTTGGGCAACTGTTCCATTGATCGTTATCTTTCTTTTCTTCAATAAATGGTTTATTTCAAGTATCACAGAAGGATCGATCAAATAACCATGCTACTCCTTCTAATTGTTGGTACAATGTAGAAATAAGAACTTGGATATGTGTAAGGAGCTGTAACGGATGGACTTAACAATCAGAGATATCGCTAAAATGGCTGGAGTATCACCAGCCACTGTATCCAAAATTATCAACAATTATGGAGGAATCAGCGAAGCGACACGGGAAAAAGTTTATAAAATCATAGAGGACACAAAGTACCAGCCAACATTTTCTGCAAAATCATTAGCAACTAAGAAATCCAATTTAATCGGATTGATTTATGCCGGTAAAATTAATGTTGATTTTACCCACCCGTTCTTCAATGAAGTAGTCAACGCTTTTAAAAAGTCGGTAGGCGGTTTAGGTTATGACATCCTTTTGTTTTCAAATGAGAAATTTTACAAAGGAGAAAGCAAGTACTTGGAACGGTGTAAACATTTCCATGTAGACGGCTGCCTGATCATTGCAGGGGATGAGATTGAAGAAGAGGTTAAAGAAATTGCGAAAAGCGAGATTCCTTGTATGGGAATCGACTTGAAATTAGAGGGACCTCGTTCGAGTTACATCATGACAGATAATACAAAAATCGGTTTAAAAGTGGTGGAGCACCTCTACTTAAATCAAATTAGAAAAGTGGCTTATATTGGCGGGAAACCCGATTCCTTGATTGCGGGAATCAGGAATGAGGGATTCATGGAAGGCATGAAGCAATTCGGGTTACCGATTAATGATGCGTGGATCAAGTACGGGGACTTCTTTGAAGAAAGCGGCTATGGAGCTATGAAACAGATCTTAGAGACAGATGAATTGCCTCAAGCTGTGTTCGCTGCTTCTGACATGATGGCGTTAGGAGCGTTGAAGGCCATCAAGGAGAAAGGAATGGCTGTTCCAAAAGATATTCAACTGATCGGCTGTGATGATATTGAATCCTGCCGTTACAGTGATCCACCCTTAACAACCGTGAAGCAAGACAAACAAAAATTAGGGAAACTGGCTGCCTATATGCTTGATGATCTCATTCAGGAAAACCAGGGTATTTACCCAGTTAAAGTGGATCCTGAGCTAGTCATACGGTCATCTAGCGTATAGAGAAATAAGCCATTCCTTCATAAAGCGTTGGAGGTTTTACAGATGACAATTACTATACAATTTCCAGATACATTGAAATGGGGAGCAGCAACGGCTTCCTATCAAATCGAAGGTGCGGCTCACAAAGACGGACGAACGCCTTCGATTTGGGATACATTTGCTCATGCTCCGGGAAACGTTAAAAACGGAGACCATGGTGATGAAGCTTGCGATAGCTATCACCGTTATAAAGAAGACGTGCAGCATCTGAAAGATTTAGGTGTAGATTTATACAGGTTTTCGATTTCCTGGTCGAGGGTCATCCCTCAAGGAACTGGTGATCTTAATCCAAATGGGGTTGCTTACTACAGGAACTTAATTGACGAGCTTCTTGAAAACGGCATAGAGCCTATGATTACACTCTATCACTGGGACCTTCCGCAAGTTTTACAAGAAGACGGAGGCTGGGAAAACAGGTCGACAACAGATGCGTTCCATGACTATGCGGTCGCCATGTTCAATGAATTCGGAGATCGAGTGAAGAAATGGATTACGATTAATGAACCCTGGTGTGCTTCGTTTCTATCAAACTACTTAGGCATTCACGCTCCAGGAAAGACTGATTTGCAGGCCGGTGTAGATGTTGCACACCATTTGTTGCTCGCTCATGGAAAGGCAGTACAGTCCTTTAGAGAACTTGTTCCAGATGGTGAAATCGGCTACGCTCCGAATGTGGACTGGCTACAGCCCTACACTCCAACTGAAGCAGACAAAAAAGCGTGTGAACGTTCAATGATGTGGAAAAAGGAATGGTTCATGGATCCGGTATTCAAAGGATCTTATCCTGATGAGCTAGTTCAGCTTTTCGAAGAACATCAGGCATTTTTGAAAGTGGAAGAAGGCGATCTTGACGTCATTTCACAGCCGATCGATTTCATGGGTATCAACTATTATTCAGGTAGTCTAGGTCGCTACCAAGAGAATGACGGGTTGTTCCAAGTGGAAGAAGTTCCTTTGGATGAGCGTCGCACAGATATCGGTTGGCCAATCTATGCGGACGGTTTTTATCGAGTTCTGACCAACATTCACGAAACGTATGGGGAAGTCCCGATTTATATTACGGAGAACGGGGCCTGCTATAACCACGAAGTCGAAAATGGAACAGTCAACGACCAAGAGCGGATTGATTACTTAAAACAACATTTGACGTCCTTACAAAGAGCCATCCAAGCCGGTGTCCCAATCAAAGGCTATATTGTCTGGTCACTGCTTGATAATTTTGAATGGGCGGAAGGATATGAAAAGCGGTTTGGGATCATCCACGTCAATTTCAGAACCTTTGAACGCACGAGAAAAGACAGCTTTTACTGGTATAAGCAAACGGTTACGAACAATTGGTTTGAACGATAATTTTTTTTGCTGTTTAACGAAACCGGTTTCCTGAGTAGGTATAAAATTTAAAGGAGGAGCTTGTTTGAATAAAATTTTCTGTTGTTTCATGGCGGTGCTGATTGTCCTTGGAAGTTTTTCACCCGTTCAAGCTGAAAAATCTTCAGCAAAGAATGGAGAAGCAAAAGAGTATAAATACGAGAGCGAATGGTTAGATGGTTTGAAGGAACAAAAGACTCATCAGGCAGCGATGTCGTATCAAGAGTATGCGACCTTTCTTGGCAACTTGTTCGGGGTCGAGACTGCAGAGGTCATTCAAACCATTGAAGAAGTAATGGGTCAACAGGTAAATCTGAACAAGGTCATCAAGCAAGAGGAAGCAAAGGAAATTAGCGATCGCTTGCTTCCATCACAACTAGAAAATGAATTCAATCAGCATCAAGATTCCGACAAGCCAGTGAAACGTTTAGATGTTCTTTCTATGGCCGGTTCTTTTGTAAAAGGGTATTATGGCAAGAAAGGAAAATATGAAGGAGAAAAGATTAAGGGGAACGCTTGGATCAACCACTCTAATGTCACACTTTCAAAAAGTACAATAAACGGTGATCTGGTGATCACGAGTGGTAAGAATATTGTTTTAGAAGAAATTACTGTCACGGGAACCGTTTATATTGATCATTCGATTCAAAATAATGTCTTAACCATTGATTCTGACCTAAATGATGTGCGTGTCTTTGATGCGTCTAAGGAAAACTCAGATTGGTCGCTCGTTTGGGCTGATGAGTTTATATCCAATCAAATCGACCGCACCAAATGGGACTATGATATCGGAAACTGGATCATTGATGAAGATGGTGAACCTGTTGCTCCGGGCTGGGGAAATAATGAATTGGAGTACTATACCGACTCAAGTGAAAATTCCTTTACAGAGGACGGAAAACTTGTTATTCGAGCACAAAAAGAAGAAGAGCCTATAGAAGGCGAATATGGAACATATGATTATACTTCAGCAAAACTGAAGACGAAAGGACTTTTCAGTAAAAAATACGGAAAGTTCGAAGCAAAAATGAAATTGCCAGAAGGACAGGGGTATTGGCCTGCATTTTGGATGATGCCTGAAGATGATGTTTACGGCGCATGGCCTGTATCTGGTGAAATCGACATCATGGAAGCGGCAGGGGGTACTCCACATAAGATCGGTGGTACGATCCATTACGGAGAAGAATACCCGAACAACACGTATACGAGTGGAGACTATCACTTTCCAGATGGAGAGGATATTACTGGATATCATACCTATTCTGTAGAGTGGGAACCTGGTGAGATCCGCTGGTATGTTGATGGAAAGCTTTATCAGACATTGAATGACTGGTTCAGCAAAGGAACGAACCAAGCGGACAAGTATGCTTACCCAGCTCCATTTGATCAAGAATTCTATATGATTTTAAATCTAGCTGTTGGCGGATGGTATGGGGGTAACCCTGATGAAACAACCGAGTTTCCTGGAGAAATGGAAGTAGACTATGTAAGAGTCTATGAGTTGACAGGGAGAGATTATAAGGAGCCTGTTGAACCAGTAGTCGAAGATGAAGAATTACCAGAGGATGCTAAGCAGCCTCTGGAGGATGGAAATTTAATCTATGATCAGTCTTATCAAGAACCGATTACGATTGTAGATCAACCTGAAGATTCTCTTGATCCAACCTTTTGGAACTTCCTAAAATTGCCTCAATTTGAAGGGAAAGGGACGATAGAGGCTACAGAAGTTGACGGCGAGCGGTTCGCAAAAACAACCATTGAAAACCCTGGAAACGCTTTGTGGTCCTTGCAGCAAATTCAGAAGATCGCCATCTTGAAAGGTCACACGTACGAAGTAACCTTTGATGCGAAATCGAACACGAATCGGAATTTGATGACAAAGGTTTCAGGAGGAGCTGAAAGGGGTTATGCCAATTATTCTGGTGAGAAGACCTTCCAGCTTAGTGACGAGGTCCAATCCTACAATTACACGTTTACATTGAATCAGGATACGGACTTAGCAGCGAGACTTGAATTCAACATGGGAAGCAATGGACTAGCCCCTGTCTGGATAGGAAATGTCCGGGTAGAAGATGTAACGGATCAACAGGTAGAAGAAACTTCCAAATCGCCTCTAAGTGACGGAAACCGGATCTATAATGGCACGTTTGATCAAGGGGATATGACACGTTTGAACTATTGGGAATTACATTCCCAAGAAGGAGCTTCAGCAGAAGTAAGCGTATCACCAGAAACACGCGAAGCAGAAATTGAGCCTTTAAAAGAAGGTGAAGAAGCTGATGACATCCTTTTCAAACAAACCGGAATTCAACTGCAGGAAGGACAGGAATATGAACTGACTTTCCATGCACGTGCAGAGGATGATAGAACCGTCCAGGTAGATCTCGTCAGCCAAGATGGATCTGAAAATTTTTCTTCAGAAGTGATTGATTTAACTAAGGAAATGAAATCTCACACCGTTACGTTTCAAATGCCGGATAACACAACGGACTTAGAATCACAGCTGCTTTTCAAGCTCGGAGGTCAATCCGAAGTCGTATATTTGGATGATGTAAGACTTATACAAACATCCAACCAAGTGGAACTACAGCCATTGAAGAATGGGGATTTTGCCAACGGAATGGAAGCCTGGTCTCCATACATTCATTATGATGCACAGGCGAATGTGTCGGCCATTAATGAAATGTTAAAAGTAGATATTGAGAATGGTGGAAATGAAACGTGGAGTGTTCTTGTAGAACAGCCTGGGCTTGCGTTAAGCAAAAACATTACGTATACGCTATCCTTTAAAGCGAAATCTACTAATCCAAGAGACATTGAGGTAACAATGGAGAATGCTGCATATCACCGCTACCTTAGCGAGGTCGTCTCTCTGACGGATGAAATGCAGACGTACGAGTTTGAGTGGGATATGACTGAGGATGACACCACTTCGCTTAAGTTTTTGATGGGGAAATTTGCTGATAGTCATGAAATTTCGATCGATGATATATCACTTGAAGTAAAATAACTAAGAAAGAACACGACTCTATTTATGGGTCGTGTTTTCTTGTGTGTAGAAACGAACGGGAACGGCTTCATCCTTGAATCAAATATTTTTTTAGAATAATAAAAAGTGGTTTACCAGTTTTTAGTGGGTGGTAAGTACAATATTGCAATCAAATCAGCGAATGATTGTTACAACATTAGAAGAGGTGGATTTATGAAAAACGTCACTGCAGTGTTTTGGTACGCGGTTAGTCTTTGTTCCGTGTTTGTCATCTGGGGAGTTGTTGCTCCTTCACATTTAGAATCAGTTTCCAGTACAGTTACTTCATACATATCAGATAAATTTGGCTGGTACTATTTATTACTCGTTGCCTGTATATTTCTTTTTTGTGTGTACTTAATCTTTTCTCGCTTCGGGAAGTTGAGGTTAGGTAAAGAAGGGGAAAAGCCCGATTTTAACCTTCCGACTTGGTTTGCGATGCTGTTCAGTGCAGGGATGGGCATGGGAATGGTTTTTTGGACAACAGCGGAGCCTATTTCGCATGCATTCAAAAGTTCTCCAAGTGCAGAGCTCGGTTCAGATCAAGCGATCAAAGACTCCTTGCAGTATTCCTTTTTTCATTGGGGGATATCCGCCTGGGCGGTCTACGGAATTGTCGCGTTAGTTCTCGCCTATTTCAAATTTCATAAAGGTTATCCGGGATTGGTGAGTGCCACACTGGTTCCTTTGTTTGGAGAAAAGAGAATGAGTGGAATCTTTGGGAAGCTCGTTGATACGTTAGCCGTATTTGCAACAGTTGTAGGCGTAGCGGCAACCCTGGGGTTTGGGTCTGCTCAGATCAATGAAGGGCTGTCCTTTTTATTTAATACGCCGAGTAACTACGGATTTCAGCTGATTATTTTAACGGTAGCCACGGTTCTATTTATCGTTTCTGCTTATTCTGGGATTCATAAAGGGATTAAATATTTAAGCAACATCAATATGGGACTTGGCTTCTTTTTACTAATTCTTTTGTTTATCGTTGGACCAACGCTTCACATTTTAAATATGTTTACTGCGTCTCTTGGAAATTACTTGACCAATTTTATCGAAATGAGCTTTAGGATAGCTCCTTTAAATGAGGATAACAGGGGATGGATCAACAGCTGGACGATTTTTTACTGGGCCTGGTGGATATCCTGGTCTCCATTTGTCGGCATCTTTATCGCCCGTATTTCAAAAGGGCGTACGTTAAAAGAATTTATGCTCGGTGTACTGATCGTTCCGTCACTCGTTTGCTTTATCTTCTTTGCCGTTTTCGGTGTATCTGCGCTTGAGCTTGAACAAAATGGTGTAGCTGACATTTCAAAGTATGCACTTGAAACAGCAACCTTTGGAGTGTTGGAGCAATATCCCCTGGGAACGTTTATGTCCTTCATTACCATTTTTGTCATTGCTATCTTTTTCATAACTTCTGCTGATTCGGCAACCTTCGTTTTAGGGATGCTTAGTTCATCAGGGTCTTTAGAACCATCTAGTACTGTAAAAATTGTCTGGGGCGTAATGCTCTCCTCCATGGCGGCCATCATCGTTTATTTTGGCGGAACTCAAGGACTTCAGAATATCCTGATTATTTCTGCCTTGCCTTTTTCAATTGTGCTTATTCTAATGGGAGCATCGTTCTTTAAGGCTGCGAATCAGGAAGTTTCCAGAAGTCGAAAGTACGGAAGGGAAAAGGAAGTTAGGAAGAAAACTTCATAAATATTTTATTTTTCGAAGGGTCCAGAAGCTCTCTTAGCTTCTGGATTTTTATTTTTTTCGATATTAACTATTGCATATATAAGTATATGCTTATAT
Source organism: Halobacillus mangrovi (assembly GCF_002097535.1). GTDB lineage: Bacteria > Bacillota > Bacilli > Bacillales > Halobacillaceae > Halobacillus > Halobacillus mangrovi_A. The sequence goes on along the minus strand of NZ_CP020772.1, from coordinate 2,759,184 downwards.
GATAGTTGGCGAGGTGATGACATGGAGAAAACCATCATTGAGTTAGAATTTGCGGCTAAAACATTAAAGCTTTTAGGCGATAAAACCAGGTTGACACTCATCGGGCTTTTAAAAGATCAAGAATGCTGTGTCTGTGAGTTCGTGGAGGTTTTACAAATGAGTCAGCCTTCTGTCAGTCAGCATCTAAGAAAGTTGAGAGATGCAGGGTTAGTGAAAGAGCGACGTAATGGCCAATGGGTATTTTATGCCTTAAATACGTCACACGAAACCTACCCGATCATTCAGCAAATTTTAGAACAAATACCTGATCAAAAAGAGAAATTAACCGCATTGGAAAAAGCAGGTCTCAGAATCCAGTGCGACTAGTAGGGGGATACTTTTGAATTTGGCACTTATTGCAACAGTTATTTTTATACTTACGTTGGTTTTAGTTATTTGGCAGCCTAAAAATTTAGGCATTGGCTGGTCAGCTTGTGCAGGAGCGGTTCTTGCTTTGATTTTTGGAGTCGTTGACTTTCAGGATGTCCTTGCTGTTACAGACATTGTATGGAATGCTACCCTGGCATTCGTTGCCATCATTATCATATCGTTGATCCTTGATGAGATTGGATTTTTCGAATGGGCGGCTCTGCATATGGCAAGAGTAGCCAAAGGTGATGGAAAACGAATGTTCATTTATGTCACCTTGTTAGGAGCGGTAGTTGCTGCGCTGTTTGCGAACGATGGGGCAGCCTTGATCCTGACGCCAATCGTCTTGGCAATGGTAAGAAACTTGAATTTCAAAGAAACGATGATTCTTCCGTTTATTATGGCTAGTGGATTCATTGCAGATACCACGTCACTCCCTTTAATTGTCAGTAACTTAGTGAACATCGTATCGGCAGACTTTTTTGATATCGGATTTATCGAATATGCTTCACGGATGATCGTTCCGAATTTATTCTCATTAGCTGCGAGTATGTTGGTCTTATTCGTATTTTTCCGCAAGAGTATACCGGCACAATACGATTTATCTCAGTTAAAAAAACCAAATGAAGCGATACTGGACTACAAAATGTTTCGCATGTCATGGGGGGTTCTGGTGGTCCTGCTCATCGGTTATTTTGCCAGTGAACCGCTCGGAATTCCAGTTTCCATCATCGCAGGAATTGTAGCGATCTTTTTCTTACTTATGGCAAGAAGAAGTGCAGCCGTCAAAACAGGCGATGTTGTCAGAGGAGCACCCTGGGCGATTGTTTTCTTCTCACTCGGGATGTATATCGTCGTTTACGGTTTGCGTAACGTCGGTTTGACTGATGTACTTGCAAATGTCATTCAGGCAACGGCCGATCAGGGTTTATTTGTGGGAACGATCTCGATGGGATTCATTGCAGCGATTCTCTCTTCTGTCATGAATAATATGCCGACGGTCATGATTGATGCATTGGCGATTGCCGGAACGAACACATCAGGTACGATGCGGGAAGCGCTGATTTATGCGAACGTCATCGGCTCTGATCTAGGACCGAAAATCACCCCAATCGGGTCTCTAGCGACATTGCTATGGCTTCACGTTTTATCGATGAAAGGGTTCCGGATTTCCTGGGGCTACTATTTTAAAGTAGGCATCATCCTCACCGTTCCGACGCTGTTTATCACGCTTGTCGGTTTATATGTGTGGTTATTGATTATATAAAAAATTGAACCATAAAGGAGAAATTCACCATGTCTAACAAACCAGTCATTTATTTTCTATGTACAGGAAACTCTTGCCGCAGCCAAATGGCGGAAGGTTTCGGTAAGAAATTTCTAGGTGATCAATTCGAAGTCCTATCAGCAGGAATTGAAGCGCACGGCTTGAATCCGAACGCCGTAAAAGCAATGAAAGAAGTCGAAATTGACATCAGCGATCAAACGTCTGATATCATTGATCCAGATATTTTGAACAATGCCGCTTATGCGATCACACTATGTGGGGATGCGAACGACAAATGTCCAATGACCCCTCCACACGTGACCCGTTTCCACTGGGGATTTGACGACCCGGCAAAAGCTGAAGGAACAGAGGATGAAAAATGGGCATTTTTCCAGCGTGTTCGTGACGAAATCGGTGAACGTATACAGGAGTTTGCGGATGAACAAAAATAAAAATTAGAAATACGAAATAGCCGAGACCCGTGTCTCGGCTATTTTTTAAACACCAAAGGTTTTAGCCCGGATTAAAAAGAAGTCTTTCACATCCTGTCATCTAAAGGTAAAATACAGAACAAATTCATATCCTTATAATGGGGGATGGTCAGCCATGAATAAAAGTGTAAAGATCCAGCCAATGCAAGAAGAGGATTGGCTGAATGTTCGAGAAATTTATCGGGAGGGGATCTCCTCGGGAAATGCAACATTTGAAAAAGAAGTACCTACATGGGACGAGTGGACCTCGAGTCATCTCACCAACTGTAGAATAGTAGCGAAGATGAATAATGAAATTAAGGGTTGGGCAGCATTAGCACCTGTCTCATCCCGATGTGTTTATCAAGGTGTAGCAGAAGTGAGTGTCTATGTGGAAAAAGATTGCGAGGGGCATGGAATAGGGTTTCTTTTATTAGAAGAGCTTATCAGAAGAAGTGAAGAAGCTGGGATATGGACTTTGCAATCAGGTATATTTCCTGAAAACCTGCGTTCCCTTCGCTTACATAAGAGGTGTGGCTTTAGAGAAGTGGGAAGGAGAGAGCGTATTGGGAAAATAGATGGAGAATGGCGTGACGTGCTTTTATTAGAGAAGAGAAGTAAGAGAACTGGTGTTTAATCAAAAAAAGTTGATGAAATCGTTGACATTTTCTAAAAATCACCATATAGTGAAATTACATCAAAAAAAATTGATTTAAGGAGGGGTAACGTGAAAGAGGAAATTCCTTTCCAAGATGTATCGTTAGATCAGACCTTCAGCACATATGAAAAGAAATTCAAAGCATTAGCAGACCAAAGGCGCCTTCACATCTTGCAAGAGATTACGAACCACGGAGAGGTTTGCGTCTGTGACTTGTCGGAAAAATTACATCTGCCCCAATCGAAGCTTTCTTACCATTTGAAGATCTTGATGGATGCAAATCTTATTGAAAAAGAAACGCGCGGGACGTGGAGCTATTATACATTGAATCATTCGGAAATGAACCATTTGCTATCCGAAGAGCTTTGCTGTCTGTTTAGAAGAGACTAATTTTTTACGTTATTCATCAAAAAAAATTGATTTAAGGAGTGCTCAAAAATGGAATTTGAATTAGCAAAACTAAGAAGAGAAGAAATCCAGAGTACAGTTCAATCTTATCGCCGTTCAAAGGCGGATTACAGGAAACAGGTGTTTAACGGAAAGCTAAGGACTTTCTCTACTCCTATTTTGATGGAAACTCACAAAGAGGTCTGCTGCTGTTGCTAAATGAATCTAATTTGAGCAATTAATCAAAAAAAGTTGATTAAACGAAGGAGGTGTACATAGATGCAGGATGTCATGAAGAGTTTTCTTAGTATTGCGGTAGAGTTAACTGCTTTGTTCATTGGTGTCTCCTTCGTCATTCATTTGCTGCAAGGGTTTATCCCTTATAAGCGAATGGAGGAGCTGATGGATAAGAGCCATCCTATGGTGAGTGCGCTCCTGGCTGTCGGGTTCGCTTTTGTGACTCCCTTTTGTTCCTGCTCAACGATCCCGATTGTGGTCAATCTGTTAAGGAATCACGTCCGTTTCCCAGTTGTTATGATCTTTCTATTCGCTTCACCAGTATTAGACCTCACGATTCTTACATTGATGACAGCACTGTTAGGGTGGAAAGTCAGTCTTACTTATACGCTAGTAACAACAGCCTTTTCTATTATGATTGGTTTCTCTCTACACGCTTTTGGGTTTGAAAACCAGTTGAAAAATGTAACAGTAGAGAACTTTTCCTATCCTCATACGGGAAATCGAATGAATGTCACCACCGCTATTAAAGAAACATTTTCTCTCATGAAGACCGTTTACCCTTTCTTGCTAATCGGTGCAGCTATAGGAGCTATCATTCATGGTTCCATTCCAAGCGAGTGGATTGTTACTTATCTGGGAGGAGACCATTGGTGGCTTGTTCCTATCGCAGCCATTGTGGGGATCCCACTCTACATCCGGCTGACCACAATGATTCCCATCTCGCAAATTCTGATTACAAAAGGGATGGCGTTAGGCTCTGTGATGGCTTTGATGATTGCTTCTGCAGGGGCCAGCCTGCCTGAACTCTCGATGCTTCATAGCATTTTTAAAAGAAAACTGGTTATCGCTTTTGTAAGTTCTGTCTTGTTGATGTCTACATTGTCTGGCTTTCTGTTTTATTTCATATAAAGGAGAGTGATAGTAATGAACTGGTTGAAAAAATTGAAAGGAAAGAAAGAAGAAAAGAAGTGCTGCAGAATTGAAATAAAAGAAGTACCAGATCAGGGGAAGCAGTGCTGTAAATATGAGAAAAATTAATAATAGTCTTCACACGCCAAACCTAACCCTCTACTGGGGTTGGGTTTTTTAGAGAGCAGAATAGTTTCCTCCTATCGATTGAAAGCAGATGGATTGATGTCAGCCAGTATTAGTGATGAGGATATCCAAGAAAACATCATTACTAACCATATGCCTGTTAAAGGTCGTGCAAAAAAAATGATTGAGAAACAACCCTCAGTTTGAAATAATTGTAATTATTCTAATTGTGGTATCATGTACTTCCAAAAATCTCATAATTTTAAGGCACTTGGAAGAGTCCGCTCGGATTTACCACAACAAGAAGAGGGAGGAGAAATTCATGCAATGGTTATTAATGCTGCTTGTATTCATAGGCGGCGTTGGGGTAGCAATACAATCAACAGTAAATGGAGGCCTTGGGCAAAAGATAGGTGTATTTGAAGGAGCATTTGTTTCCTTCTTAGTGGGGACAGTCGCTTTGTTTCTTGTTATGTTGTTTTTCGGAAGAGGGAACCTGTTGAATGTCTTTCAAGTGCCAAAATGGCAGCTATTAGGTGGATTGCTTGGCGCGTTTTATGTTTCAACGATGGTATTATCCGTTCCTCGCATAGGGGTAGCGGCAGCGATCATAACATTAATTACGGCACAGTTGATTGCAAGTTCATTAATAGATCACTATGGATGGTTTGGCATGCCTCAGATTCAGTTAGATGGTCAGCGGATTGCTGGAATGGTGCTTATGATCATTGCGGTTATTCTTTTTACAAAACGATGAGTTTTACATATTTAGTGGGGAAGGCTTGCTGAAGAAGAGGTTAATGTCGCTGTTTCGACTGAGAGGGAGTGCAGTACACTATTAAATAGAAGCCCTCTATGTTACGAGGAACGGATATAAAACTGGAAGAAAAATGAAATAATAATAGTTGGGCTATCCCGTCTGGGGTGGCTTTTCTTTTTTCCTTTTATAAGAGATGTAGGAGGTTTTTAACGAGGCATAAGCGCCTACTGCCGCGTTTCCATAGAAAAAACCCATGAACACACCTGCCCACCAGTTATGTGGATGAGCAAAAAAGATTGAAATGAGTAAGCCAAAAACGTTGGCTATTGAGGGCACTACAGGTTTTGGGACTTGAAAGAGTAATTTTGTAATCTGAGTCAGAATCAGGACAACGGGAACGGCAATAATGGCATCCCAGAAATTAGTGTGAATTACAGGAAAGTGCTCCATGGAGACGGTCACTCCTTTTTATTAAAAGTATAAGGAAGAAATGATTGTTCATGCTAACTGTAGTATGGAAGAAACGAGGGATTTTTATGATATATATTTATAATGACTTTGGAGGTACCCACTCCACATCTATGGCAGCTGCGTATCATTTGAATCTTATTGACCCTTCTGATAAATCACTCACTCCTGAGGATGTGTTAGCCATTCCTTATTTTAATAAGCTTACAAAGAAAGACTTTGGAAAGCTTATTTTTCACGGAGAAGATGAAAAAGGAAATTTTGTTTATACAATAGGAAGAAGCTCTTCGAAGCTGGTTGTTCCAGCCCTTAGTGAACTGTGTGATGTTTTTCTGAGCTTATTTGACCTTGATGAACGTATTATTTTTTCTAATACGTCGCCAACGGTTCCTTTTGTTATGAGCATAGGAGGAATTTTGTCTAGAGGATTAGGAATCGATTGGCTGGGAGTTCCTTTATTGATCAAAGGAGCTCAAAAGTGTCACCCCACTATTCGACAACTCGTGGATGAAACGAAACGCATAGCTAACTTCCAATCGACTGATAAAGTCATTGTGCTTGAAAATCGCGAATTCCAGGCTTAACTTTAACCAAATGGTTCTTTAAGACCTCCCAGTCTCTGGTGGGTTTTTTTGTTCTCTTCAAGGTAGATAGGCAGTGGCCTATCCATCTTTTCCTTCAACTACATAGGCTATGGTGATTAGAAAAAAGGAGGAATATGCCATGAGTCATTGTGGATGCTGGGGACCGAGGTATAATCGTGGGGATACCTTTGTTTTGATTCTCGTTCTATTTATCTTGTTGATCATCGTTGGAGCTGCGTTTTATTATTAATCAATACCCAAGTCCAGGCCTTAAAAAGGTCTGGACTTGTTTTATAAGGGGATGAACAGCAATGAAAAAAGAATTGGTGGATACAGCCCGTCATTTTGTATTGACTCACTTTTCAGATTGCTCTATTGCATTATTGTCAGGTAGTGTTGTGAATGGCAATGCGACTCCAGCTTCTGATCTGGATATTATCATCATTGATAAAAACTCATTTCGTAAATCATTCCTATTCCACAGTACTCCTGTGGAAGCTTTTGTTCATAATGACGATTCTCTTGATCTCCAGTTTTTTATAGAACAACAAGAAGGGACTCCACTGATTACTCGTATGTGTGCAGAGGGTGTGGTACTTAAAGGCGGTGAAGAGGCGGAGGACTTAATCGAAGAAGGAAAGGCCCGCTTGGCCGAGGGTCCGAGTTTGCTTCCGTCACATAAAATCGATGAATATCGTTATATACTCTCGGACCTTCTTGACGATCTTGAAGGTTCTCAGGTCTGGCAGGAAGACGTTTATACCGTTAGTGCGCTTATCGAAAGTTTTCATACATTTATTTTACGAGCCAATCGAAAGTGGACGGGAGAGGGGAAGTGGATGTACCGTTCGTTAAAGGAATTTGACGAGGACATCGCGGAAAGACTCACTCATTGTGTCCAATATTTTTATAAAGAAAATGAAAAAAGTGAGTTAATCAAGTTCATTGACGAGATGTTAACTCCGTTTGGAGGAAGATTGTTTCATAATTACACTCAATAAGAACCTATGTAAGAAGAGCATTTCTCGGGTGGCGGAGATATGTAAAAAATACTCCCCCCCTCAGGTCATCCAGAATTTGGATGACCTGAGGGGTAAAGGAGAAAGGTTACTTTTCTATCTATTGTGAAAAAAGGTTGATTTTGGAATAATAGATACGTAGAAAATGCAGGGTGAGAAGGGGACTTGTGTATGAGAATACTTTTGAAGATGATCGGGGCAGCTATTTTTCTTGCAGCTTTGTCTGCTTCTATTGCTGCCATCCTTTCTTACGTACCTGTTTCTGAACGTTCATCGGACACGTATTACTTTTCATTTCTAGAGAGTTTAATCTGGGTATTTTTCATTGTCGCACCATTTTCCGTTGGGATCGTGGTAGTGTTTACGCTATGCTTCTGGCTGATGCAAAAGTTTACACGAATGAAAATGCTCATTTCAACTGCTATAAGCCTGTTGATCAGCATAGGAGTCATTATTGGAATTCCATACATGCTTATTGAAAAAGAAGAAACAGATCGCATGTATTTACTCCCGGAAGGGTATGAGGGGGAAGTCTATGTCTTTTATAACATCAAAGGTGCACCTGAAATAAAGGTAGAGGAAGGGTTTGATGTTCATTCCATTAACGAAGAAGGTTATGCGGTTACCTCCAATCCAGAACTGAGTGGAGGAACTGTCACAGATAAATATTTTTACGTTCATGAAGAGGGAAATCGAACCAGGATCAGTAACGATTGTGTAAGTCCTTTTGGAATGAGCGGTTTTGAAGGGGAAGTGAATGGTCAAGAAATCAAAGTATCGTCTACTGGTTTTGAAATCACTCATGAAAACTGCGGCGAAGAGTTCAAGATTAATGGAGGACAGAAAGACGATAGAACCTATAAAATGGACCTGTGGGAAGTAATTGAAAAATATTATGGAGTTGAAAATGAGTATTTTTCAAAAGATGAATAAGGAGCAGAGTTTTTTTGCAAAGACTGATCGAGAACCATGAAATTGATTTTATTACTATTTCTGTTTGTCCATTTGCTCATAGGACTATCCCTGGAAGTTCTCCGTGGAAAACTTCCCCGCGCTCTTACAACTTTTTCATTCGTATTTGTCATTATGAGCTTTGTTTATTTCGGACAACTGATTCTATTCGATTGAGGAGGTAAATAGTGAAACGAGTCGATGTTGCCTATGTGCTGCTTTTAAATGAAAAAGATCAAGTATTGATGGTGAAAAATAAAGGAAGAAAAGAGTCATACTTTACGCTACCTGGTGGGGCAGTAGAAAAAGGGGAAACCCTAAAGCAGGCCGCTATCAGAGAAGTAAGAGAAGAAACGGGTTTAATCGTAGAAGTTGACCAGATATTCAGCTTAAGTGAAGCATTTGTAGAAGAACGGGGTCATCACGCCGTTTTCTTTACTTTTACAGGTGAAATTACTGGGGGAAAGATCGAGATATCTTTCCCTGAAGAGATTGAAGAAATTCGATGGGTAGAGCAAGAGGAGGCTGAGAAGCATCTTCAACTTCCCTATGAATTAAAAGACATGCGTAAAAGGAATATCCCTTACCAGTTTAGAGGAACGATGTAGATTCCATTATCCTTCTCCATTTAGTTTATTCAACAATTGATCCAGCTGTTGAGAAATTCTTAGCACTTCACTGTAGTTGTTTGGGACATTGTACGCTTCATACATTTTTTCTCTTACTTCTTCAATTTGTAATTCTAATCCTTTTTTATCGTTCACGGTTCTATCCTCCTTAATAACAATCTTTACCCCATTAAAGAAATACGAAACGGGGTACTTGAAGAAGCCGAAAAAATGAATCTTAAAAGAAATGACATACTGTCGATTCCAGTATACCATTGAAAAACGATGGTTACATATTGGTTACCAATTTTAATGATTATAATCCACGTTCACCCAATGATAAATTCCTCGAATTCGCAGGAATTATAAGTTGAACCGGAGAAATAAGAATGGACAACAAAAAAGGTGGGATATTCATGGGGAAAGAAGCCCTGGTTATTATTGATGTGCAAGAGGCTGTTGTAGCAAACGCCTATAAACGAGAAGAAAAAATCAACAACATGAACCGAGCCATTCATTTGGCTAGAGAAAAACAAATTCCTATTGTATATGTCCAGCATGAATATCCAGAAGGTCCCATGAAGCGAGGTGCAGAAGGCTGGCAGCTTCACTCAGATTTAGAAAAGCCGCTGGAACAAGATGCAATTATTTTTAAAACTGTGCCGAATGCTTTTGTACACACATCACTCAAGAGAACCCTGGATGATATTCAAGCCGATCACCTTTTTATTTGCGGAGCACAGACAGATTACTGCGTAGATTGTACTTCAAGAGGTGCTTTTGACTTTGGTTACAATGTAACGCTTATTTCAGATGCTCACACGACGTGTGACAACGAACACTTAACGGCGCAGCAAATCATAGACCATACCCATCATACATTAACGAATTTTTGGAGTGAAACGAATTCCATCGATTTGAAATCATCCGGTGACCTTGATTGGTCATTTGTAAAATAAGCAAAAAAACGGTCACCCAATATGCGATGACCGTTTTTAATGTTCTTTTATTGGAAGACCTTAGTCGTCCAGTCTTCACAATTCCAAACGTCTGTGACAATATCCTGATAGAATTCAGGCTCGTGTGAAATAAGAAGGACACTTCCTTTATACTCTTTAAGCGCCCGTTTCAGCTCTGCTTTCGCATCAACGTCAAGGTGATTTGTGGGCTCATCTAGAACAAGCAAGTTGGTTTCTTTATTGATCAATTTACATAAGCGGACCTTCGCCTTCTCACCACCGCTTAATACTTGAACCTTACTTTCAATATGTTTACGCGTCAATCCGCACTTAGCAAGGGCAGAACGTACTTCATATTGGGTAAAATGCCGGAATTCTTCCCAGATTTCCTCAATACAGGTATGGTTGCTCATCTCCTTAAGCTCCTGCTCAAAATAGCCGATGTGTAAGTGATCGCCTAATTCGACGGATCCTGAAACAGGTTCGATTTCACCTAGGATACTCTTCAAGAGCGTTGTTTTTCCAATTCCGTTTGCGCCTGATAATGCTAGCTTCTGGCCGCGTTCCATACTAAGGTTAAGCGGACGGGAAAGGGGTTCCTCATATCCTATCACAAGATCCTTCGTTTCAAACAAGTACTTTCCAGGAGTGCGGGCTTGCTTGAAGTTGAAGGTGGGCTTCGGTTTTTCCGAATCCAGCTCAATCACATCCATCTTATCAAGCTTCTTCTGACGGGACATCGCCATTTTACTCGTTGCAGCATTCGCTTTGTTACGGGCGACGAAGTCTTTCAGGTTGGCGATTTCCTTTTGCTGTTTTTTATAAGCGGCTTCCAGCTGCTGTTTCTTCATTTCATAGACACGCTGAAATTCGTTATAGTCGCCAGGATAGCGGGTTAACTGCTGGTTTTCCATATGATAGATTAAGTTTACGACACTGTTTAAGAATGGAATATCGTGTGAGATCAAAATGAATGCATGGTCATACTCAAGCAAGTAGTTTCTCAGCCATTCAATATGCTCCACGTCCAGGTAGTTGGTCGGCTCATCTAGAAGGAGAATGTCCGGCTTTTCAAGGAGCAGCTTCGCTAGCAGCACTTTCGTACGCTGACCGCCGCTTAAATCGAACACGTCCCGCTCAAGTCCAATTTCATCCAGCCCAAGGCCATTGGCCACTTCCTCCACTTTTGCATCAATTGTATAGAAATCGTTGTTGGTCAGGGCATCTTGGATCCGACCTGTTTCCTCCAGAAGTTCTGTCAATTCATCGGGATCTACTTCTCCCATTTTAGCAAAAAGCTCGTTCATTTCTGTTTCCATATCAAATAAATATTGATACGCCGTTCTTAATACATCTCGAATTGTCATGCCTTCCTTTAAATCAGCATGCTGATCCAGATAACCGACGCGTGTATGCTTCGACCAAGTGATCGTTCCAGCATCCGGCTCTACCTTACCTGTAATTATATTCATAAACGTGGACTTGCCTTCGCCATTCGCGCCAATCAGTCCAATATGCTCTCCCTGTAGTAAACGGAATGAAACGTCATCGAAAATCGCACGATCTCCGAATCCGTGGGTTAAATTTTGTACAGTTAATAAACTCATTTTTTAAACACCTTTTCTACAAAAGTTCATGCTTCCTTATTATAAAGGTCATCGGTAAAAAGTGATAGGGGGAGGATGTAAAAATTAGAGGGGGTGTGAAAACGTAACGATTATATCAGTAAAACGACTAAGCTCACAAAGGGGGATTTCCAAGTGAAGCAATTAGTCATTTTGATTGTATCCATTCTGTTGGTAGTTGTGGGTTGTGAGTCAACGGCAACAGAAAAAAATAGCAATCAAGGTAGTGCGATCGATCAGAAAATCAGAGAAAATGTATGGTCGTATGTAGAGAGATCTGAAATCGCACTTCGGGAAAAGGAAGCATGGCTGACTGGAGAAATTGAAGAGAAAGTAATTGATGAAGAGATCGCCTCCCATCAGAATTTAGATGGAGATTATTTGAATGAAACGGTCTTGAAAGTTACACCTGGGGACAGCGAAAAAAGAGATGCTTATCCCACTATTCTAGTAGACCCAGATACCCAGGAAGTTATCGCAGTTTTGGCTGGGTATTAGAAGGTTTATTTGCATTACACAATGTTGGAGGTTTTTATGTTTACCTATGATTCTTTTGTAACAGACGGAGCATTCACTTTGATGAGACCTGTCTTCGTCTTATTATTATGTATAATGCTTGCCCTATTTTTTATCATCCTATTTCCTCGTTTAAGAAGAAGGTTTACAAATGGTTTATCTGTCGTAGGGTTATCTGTTGTATCTCTCGCAGTTTCCTGTCAATTGCTTTATTATAGTGGCATTATCGTGGATGAGTTTGGTTTAGGAGGGGATGAAATAAGCACTTATTTGTTCTTACTCATTGCTGCTTTTGCTTCGCTAAACTCATTCATCTATTTTGTCTTAAAGAGCGAAAATTTTCCAAAAAGAACTATGCCCGCTAACAAAGGAAATATATAAGGAAAAAGAGAATGATATAAAAGAACTTGATAAAATTGGAGAGGGGATGAAGCAATGAAGGAAGAAATGTTGTTTCAGCAGATGGAATTTGTAAGAATGCGAACTCTCGCTGCGCTTGATGCCACAACAGAAGAAATTGCTGATGGCCAGCCTAAGGGTTTTTCAAATACTATTCGCTGGAATTTTGGCCATATTTATGTGGCACAGGAAAATCTGATTCATCGGTTTCTTGATCTTGAACCGCAGCTGTCGGAAGAATACAAGAGCTTATTCAACGGTGGGACCAGCCCGGACTCATGGACAATAACACCCCCAACCTTAGAGGAAATTCGTAGTAAGCTTGCTAAACAAACGGATCGTATTCAAGAGACTATTCAAGGCCGGCTCGATGAAAAAGGAGAGAAGCCTTTTAACCTCGGTAATGGAATTGTCTTAACGACCGTAGCTGAGGTGCTGAACTTTTCGATTTGGCATGAAGGACTGCATCAGGGAAAGATTACAGCGATGCAGAGGGTTCAAGGGGTAGATGAATTATTTGCAACGAGTAGATAATTAGAGTCGGATCTTTTTCTGTAATTTTCTACGAAATGGATTGTAAAGTCTTGACTGATTTGGGTGTGGAATGATTAGTGTTTCAAATAAGATGATCGACAACGGCTGCCCGGTTAGGGTGGCTTTTTTTACAATGTGAAGTTATCTGATTCTCAGGAAAAATATGTTAGGCTAAAATCAATTCATTTTCTTTAGCGAAAGGAGTAGACCACATGTGGAATGATAATCAATTACTCGAGCTGCTAAATATCCATCATCCAATTATTCAAGCTGGAATGGCAGGAGGAGTCACTACTCCAGCACTCGTCGCTGCGGTTTCCAATGCAGGTGGGCTTGGTACACTGGGGGCAGGGTATATGAAGCCTGAGACTATGAAAGAGAGCATTCAGGGAATCAAGGACTTAACCAAAAGTCCATTTGGCGTAAATGTGTTTGTCCCTGAAAATCCTTATGCCACTGAGAAAGAAATAGGAGAAGCGAACCGGTTACTCGAACCTTTCCGAAATGAACTCGGAATAAAGGAAGAAACGAAACCGCAAGTGGATGAATGCCTTTTCGAAAATCAAATCAATATCCTTATAGAAGAGCGAGTCCCCGTATGCAGTTTTACCTTTGGAATTCCACCGAAAGGGATCATACAAGACCTTAAAAATGAAGGAATCGTCCTGATTGGAACTGCCACTACAGTAGAAGAAGCAATCCTTAATGAACAATATGGAATGGATACCGTGGTAGCACAGGGAAGTGAAGCCGGAGGCCATCGGGGAACATTTTCTAATTCCTACAATCAATCGATGATTGGTACGATGTCACTCGTACCTCAAGTCGCAGATCAGTTGAACATTCCCTTGATTGCTGCAGGTGGAATTATGGATGGGAGAGGGGTACGAGCTTCTATAGTATTAGGTGCAGATGGCGCTCAATTAGGCACTGCTTTTGTTACCTGTAAAGAAAGCGGAGCCAAACCGCAACATAAAGAAGCCATTCTACATACAAAAGAAACAGAAGCGGTTATAACTCGTTCATTTAGTGGTAAACCTGCTAGAGGTATAACTAACACCTTCGTAAAAGAAATGGAAGGTCACGAACGTAAACTATTAGACTATCCATTACAAAACTCTTTGACGAAGGGTATTCGTAAGGAAGCAGCCAAACAGAACCGACCTGAATTTATGTCACTATGGTCCGGCCAGAGTCCGCGGTTAAGTCGAAGTGTATCCGCAGCTGAAATTGTGCAATCCATTGTTGCGCAGACAAAAAGGATAAAGAGCTAAGAAAAGGTGAATAAAATGAGGAAAGTTGAGGTTAAGCCTTACACAATAGAATGGGAGTTTATGTTTGAAGAAGAAAGTAAAAAAATAAAAGGGATTTTCCAAGAGGAATTGGTAGCTATCTACCATATAGGAAGCACTTCTGTAAAAGGTATGAAGGCTAAGCCCATTATTGACCTAATGCCTGTGGTAAAAGAAATTCATAGAGTTAACGATTATAATGTAGAAATGAAAGCGATCGGCTATCACCCCAAAGGGGAAAATGGAATTCCAGGTCGGAGGTATTTTGAAAAAGACGGCGATGATCGAACTCATCATGTTCATATTTATGAGGCAGGAAATGAGCAGATTGAACGCCACCTTGCTTTTAGAGACTATTTAAGGGCCCATTCAGAGGAAAGAATGGAGTACGGGAACTTAAAAGGTGAGTTGGCTAAGCGCTATCCTTTTGATATAAATGCTTATATAAAAGGTAAGGAGAAGCTAGTTTCAAAAATAGAAGAAAAAGCGATCCACTGGAATCAGCGGGAAAACAGATAAAGAACAAACTAGCTTACCTAGAAAAACACATTGTCTTATGCAATGTGTTTTTCTATAATCGTTATTTTGATGCATTGTAATTATTCAGAACAAGTTGGGCTATGATACGAGCTAACAAGCCAATCAAAAGTGCAATGATCCAAACGAATAAAAAGTTGTCTGTGAGTATCATACCTAGCTGAAACCCTAACGCAAGGGCAATTCCGATTATAACTCCTATAATAATTTTGTGTGATAATTTCATAGAGACACCTCATAAAAAAACAGGATAAATACCTCATCCCATATATTTCCTTATATAAAATTTATAAACATATCTTACTCTATAGACGTAAATAATCTCACTAATTTTTAAAACGCAGTGTTCTCTGTGAAAAGGAGCTGCGTTTTTGTTTATTAATCAAATTCCCCCTTACTGCGCTCAAATATAACAATAATTTTTTATTGTAAAACGATAAAAATTACATTATAATCAATATTACATAACCAAGCGAGGTGGATGAGATGAATCGAAGCTCAACAAACTTTTTGAGGGCAGTTGTATTTCTGATTGGATTAACGGTTCTTTTGCTATGTATATTTGCCTTGCCCTTAATAGCGAGTGAAGGATCAGAAAGTAATTATGCTCCTTTTTTATATGCTGTAATAATAGGGATGTATATAGCAGCGATCCCATTTTTCATTGCATTGTACCAGGCCTTAAAGCTTTTAAGTTTTATTGACAAGGATCATGCTTTTTCTAATTCGTCTGTAAGAGCTTTAAGAAATGTGAAATTCTGTGCAGTCACAATAAGTATCGTGTATATGGTCGTTATGCCATTTTTTTATATCATTGGCGAAAAAGATGACGCTCCAGGTGTCATAGTGATCGGATTGGTATTTATTTTCGCTTCCCTAGTGATTGCCGTATTTACGGCAGTTCTTCAAAAGCTTTTGGAAAATGCCATAGACATAAAAGCAGAAAATGATCTCACGGTATGAGGTGAATAACATGGCAATTATTATCAATATTGATGTGATGCTGGCGAAAAGGAAAATGAGCGTGACAGAGCTTTCAGAGAGGGTTGGAATAACGATGGCTAACCTATCCATTTTAAAAAACGGCAAGGCAAAAGCTGTTCGATTTTCAACTTTAGAGGCGATATGTAAAGCACTAGAGTGTCAGCCTGGGGATATATTGGAGTATAAAAGTGAACAAGACGATTAAGCTTACTAAAAGATTAGTCGACGGGCGCATCACAAGAGCATTTCAGCAACTCCTTCATTTTGGATGGGAGCAAGCCCTTTCCTGTTTGTTTCCTGTCGTTATTTTTGGGTCTTTGGCCATTACACAAATTTTGCCGCTTCCCTTCCTTTCAAGGTACGACTGGCTGCTTATGATCTTTCTTCTCATGCAGTGGTGGATGGTACGTTCTGGACTTGAGACACGTGATGAACTGAAAGTTATTACTTTGTTTCACCTTATCGGGCTTGCTCTCGAGCTTTTTAAGGTGCATATGGGTTCCTGGTCTTATCCAGAGGAAGGTTATACCAAATTTTTCGGGGTGCCTTTGTATAGTGGATTCATGTATGCGAGTGTAGCGAGTTATCTCTGCCAGGCATGAAGGAGGTTGAATGTTCGGTTAATTCATTGGCCGCGATTTTGGATCGTTATACCTCTTGCAGCCGCCATTTATTTTAATTTTTTCACTCACCATTATTGGATTGATGTTCGTTGGTGGTTATCTGGACTAGTTCTTATCGTTTTTTGGCGATCATGGGTGGCTTATGAGGTTAATGGAAGTCGTTACCGGATGCCTCTATCACTATCTTTTGTTCTTATTGGTTTTTTTATATGGGTTGCAGAAAATATCGCAACATTCTTTGGTGCTTGGGAATACCCAAACCAATCAGAGGCATGGAGTCTCGTTCATCTAGGAAAGGTGAGTTCGTGGCTATTATTAGTTATTGTCAGTTTTCTTATAGTGGCGACTCTTAAGAAGGTGAAAGGATCAAGCTCCAGCGCTGAGGGAAAAACAATTTCTATAAACTCTCTTAACAAATCAAGTTATGATAAACGATAGGCTAGTATATTAAGGATTCGTAATCGATATCAAGTCAACTTCCTCACCCTATACATACTGGATAGAACTACGCATAGTAACTATACGAGGTATAAGGTCCATCATATAGATATAGTAGATATCATGAAAAGGGATGGTTTTATGCCTTGTATTATCTTTGGCAAAATTCAAATTAATAACGTTAGTGGTGGTGTTATTAATTTTGGTGATTCGGTGTATATTGCTCCCGAAAATGTAACGATCTCTGAAACCAATGAGGAAGATGGGACTCCTGTAGTGGACACAGGCGTTGGTCAAGCAGTTACAGATCCAAATATTACTTAGTATAAATAATCGATGAATTTATATTTATACTCTATCACTAAGGATACAAGTTATTAGCACAAATAAACGTCTAGGTGCGGAGCCTAGACGTTTTATTTATGTAGGATAGTGGATAATTTTGCTAAGGATGTCACTCATGAATAGGGATGAACTAATTATTCAAGTTGTCCGGTTACAATCTTGCACGCTTATCCAATATCCTGCTTACTGTTTATATTGATCAATCATGTGTTGCAGCTTTCGTGTTACAGCATCTAATGGCCCATTCAGTTCCTGGCTGGAAAAAGTAACTTTAGCTCGGCTCTCATCCATTTCTAAAGCTTCTGCAAATAACCCTCCAAGACCTCGAGCACGGCGATCGACTTCAATCATGACATCAACATGATTTTTTTGTAAAAAGAAGATCACTTCTAGTTCGTCTAAGTATGAACGGTACTCTCCGCCAGGGGTGAATTCAAATTCTTGAACATAACCGAAGCGTTTAGATGACTCCATCTCGACTTTCCTAAGCTGGAACCCCAGGTGACTTAGGGCATCTAGCACACTCTCAATGTAAGGGTGTGGAGCAACCTTGATCGGATCTCTATCTTCTGGATCTAGAGCCCTGGGAATATCGAGCCCTGTTTCAAACCAAATTGGAAGTCTTCCGAGAGATGCAGGAGCATGATAAGGAATCTTGATGGAGAATGGAATTTCTTTTGTTTCGCCTTCCTTAATCGTTTCCTGCTTAGTAATCGGATACTTTTGCAGGGCTACTTTTTCTTTAACTTTTCGGTCATCCACTTCTCGGACCGCTTCTGTCATGAGGAATATATGGATAGAATCGATGGTTTGGTCAACATCTCCGCCTTTTATCACTACCTTGCCATGGACGTCTTCCCCTGGTATAAAATGTTCTTTTTCTAGCTGCGTATCCACCTTTGCTGCGCCTACACCTACACTTGCTAAAAGTTTTTTAAACATGACTTTTCCTCCTTTTCTTGATTATACGAAAATAAAATGCAATAGGATTCGCCAAATTTAACTTAATTTCTTAGGGAAGCATATCTTACTCGTGGAGCAGCTGAACGTTAAATGGTTTGAAATCTACGAATAGGTTTCTTGCTCATAATCTGTAAATGCTCTTAAAACAAGAAAACTTCTATAGAGAAGAGGTATCCCGATGACCAATATGGAATTGATATAGAGGCTGTAGTGTAATACATAGTTTGATATTCATGTTATCCAAATGAAAAATTAATAGAAAAGGTGAGGAATTATATGAACACTGATGAACTAGTAATGAAAACACCCACGCCTGTTTTTCGGATATTTGATGAAGATAAAGCCAAAGAGTTCTATTTAACGTTTTTAGAATTTAAGCTGGATTGGGAGTTTAGATTTGAAAATGACTTCCCGCTCTACATGCAGGTATCTTTTGATCAATGTGTTATCCAGCTGACAGAGCATTATGGAGATTGCTGTCCTGGAGCTTCAATTAGAATTGAAGTAGGAAATTTAGATGCTCTTCATTCCAAGTTGAGTGCAAAACAATATAAATATGCTCGTCCTGGAGTAGAAACTACTCCTTGGAGTACGAGAGAAATTCGGATTGGAGATCCATTTGGAAATAGAATTGTTTTTTATGAAAGTATTAAATAAACAGTTCGGACCTGAGCCGGAGTAGTGGGGGTATTTCATATTACATAAAGAAGTGCTTAAGACCATCGTTAATGTTTTAAAGATTAAGATATTCCAGTGTTCTATTGGATAGCAATCCGAATAAAAATAGTACAAGCCAGAAAGAAAAAGGCCAGTCTTTTCAAAGGGGTTTTACTTTGTGAAAAAAACGGTCATTGATTGGCACTTTTTTATTGTAACTCTACTATTTTTGACGGTTGTGTGCAGTTCCATTTTTTTATTTCCTGAGACCCTCTACCTATGGTTTGATACCATCCGTATACAGATCAATGAAGCTGTGGGCATCGTTTTTTTGTGGGCGGGAATGTCTGCTTTACTCTTTCTACTGTGGGTCGCATTCAGCTCATACGGAAATATTAAATTAGGAAAAGAGCAGGAGAGACCTGCTTTTTCAAGCTTAAGTTGGATTGCTATGATTTTCTGTGCTGGAATTGGTTCTGGAATTATGTACTGGGGGACGATTGAATGGGGATTTCACATGGTAGACCCTCCCCTGGGGCTAGCGCAAAATACCGCAAGTGCAATTGAATGGAGTGCTGCTTACGGAATGTTTCATCATGGCCCGACGGCATGGGCGATTTATACTTTGCCTGCATTACCGATTGCCTACATTTATCATGTAAAGGGACAGCCGATTCTTAAGATCAGTGAAGCCTGCCGTCCTATCTTACGTCATTATTCAGATACGTGGGTAGGGAAGGGAATTGACTTATTTTTTGTCCTCGGATTGTTAGGAGCTTCTGGCACGACTCTTGGAATAAGTGTTCCAATGATGACCGCAGGCGTCAGCCAGGTAACAGGGATCCAGGAAAGTTTTCAGATGAACCTAATGATTCTTATGGTTTGTTCGCTTCTTTTTGCGGGTAGCGTATATGTTGGTCTAGAAAAAGGGATAAAAACCCTGAGTAACATAAATCTATACTTAATTCTGCTCTTTTTGTCCCTGATTTTTATTCTTGGCCCCACAGTCTTCATTATGGAGGTCTCCACGAATAGTATTGGACTAATTGCTAATAACTTTTTCAGACTGAATACATGGATCGATCCGATCGGTAAATCAGGTTTTCCGGAAAAATGGACGGTGTTCTATTGGGCGTGGTGGATCGTTTACGCTCCTTCGATCGGGTTATTTATTGCGAAAGTATCAAAAGGAAGAACGATTCAGCAGATGATTTTAGGAACCATTGTATTCGGTCCGCTAGGATGCTGGCTATTTTTCAGTATCATTGGGAATTACGGTCTTTTTTTACAGTTATCCCATGTCCTGAATGTCACCTCTTTTATTCAAGAAGGGCTCCCTCACCAGGCGATTATTTCTATCATTCACACGCTTCCATTAGGTGGGGGCATGGTGGCATTGTTTACTTTGTTATCCATGATCTTTACCGCGACGACGTATGACACCTCTTCCTATATCATTGCAGCTGTAGCCCAGCGTTCTGTGGACAGTGATCCAGAAAGGTGGAATCGTTTGTTCTGGGCCTTTTCTTTATTACTTCCCCCAGCCGCCTTATTGTTTATCGGTAGCCTGTCGACACTTCAAGCCGTAACCATTTTGATAGCTATCCCGTCGTGTTTTATCCTATTTCTTCTATCTATTTCCTTTTTAAAATTGATGCAGGAGAGAAACTAATCGGTAGGAGAACCGGGTACGAGAAAATTCAACAGGATTTATTTTAAAGGGAAATGTGTCAACAACTATTGAATAGGTAAGTGAATAAGGTCCTGTCACCTAAGTGGCAGGACCTTATTTAGTTCATTTCCCCATTCAATAAAGCCTCCTTATCCAGAAGACTTAAATTCAAAATAATGGCTTTGTTTAGATGAGGCTCTTTCCGTTACCTAGTAATCTAGAGAGGTGTTCGGGGAAATGGCTCGCTTTCCGCGGGGATGACGGCAAGCCTCCTCGTTCGCTATACTCTCTGTAGGGTCTTGCCAGCCATTCCATTCCCACAGGAGTCTCCCCATCCCCCTCTCACCTTGCTATTTATTGGCGGAACGGAAACGCATGAAAAGTAGAAGAAATCCATTTAATTCTGATGATTCACTTTGGAAGTATCCTGTGAGAACAGGATTGCTATGAATTTCAAAAAGTTTTCTTTATAGAAATTCAATTCGCCTCACTCTAAATACTAAAGCTAGGCGGGTTTGGGAAGTTAATGACAGCAGGGATGGCTGGAAAATAACTCGTCTAGCTGCATCGCCCAGTCACTCGTGTCATAAGCGGGAAATCAACGGAATGAAAAGGCGCAGTCCTTTTGATTTTCTGCTTATGCGAGTCGTGTCTACCGGGGCGATTCCGCATTTGAACACTTTCCTGCGGGGGAACTGGCGAGCCTCCTCGCTCGCTGCGCTCTCTGTGGGGTCTCGCCTAAGTGCTTCTCCCGCGGGAGTCTCCCCATTTTCCATCCAACCCATCTATAGTGTAAGGAACGGCCCCATTTAACAGGAGTAAGGAAGTTCTGATTTCCAAAATTACAGATAGGTTTTCGGTAACAATAACGTTTCCGTTCCTCCCTACAGAGGTAAGGAGGTCCGAGAAATCGCGAGACTCCTGTGGGATGAACATGATAGGTGAGACCCCGGAGAGCTTTTAGCTCGAGGAGGCTCAGCCCATGCCCACGGAAAGCGAGTGATTTCTCGGACCTCCAAATTCTACTTTGGGCAACGGAAAGCTCACAGTACCTCGAAAGCGAGTATTCAACTATTCTGCTATATAGTTGAATATCGAATAAGCTTTTTCTTAATGAAGCATATCATCATTACGGTCTACGTATAAGGAACCGTCTTTTTGGACCTCTGCATAGAATACATCATCAACAGAGTTCACTCCAGATAACTTGAGCTGCTGCTCAAGCCAATTTTGGTCTAGGTTCAACTTATTCAAGTTCGGACTATTCACTTTGCCAGCTGTTATAACAGCTGTAGGAAGTGAAAACATTTCGTTTGGGTTTGTAGAAGTATTCATGTCGCCTTTAGTGACCGTTTGCTTCATATGGCTCTTCAATACCGAAAGAGTCCCGTCCGTCTCAAAGTTTGCATAGTCAACGTCGGATATAGAAAAAACATTCTTCTTTCTCAATAAAACATTAAGGGCATCAATATCAAGACGAGTCTTTCGTAAAGCAGCATCCATAATTTTCCCGTTTCTTATTAGAATGATCGGTTCGCCTTCAATAGAAGTGCGAGCTTTCTTTGATTTAATATCGATATATCCAAGAAAAATGGTAAAGGCACTTCAGGCTACAAGTGCGATGAGCCCATTTCGAATACTCAGTGTGGCATCAATAGCGAGCGAGGCACCTAGTGTTCCGATAGAAATGGCCGAAACAAAATTGAAAAAAGTCATCTGGGAATTTTCTTTTCTGCCCATAATTCTTGTCAGTACAAGGAGAGTTAAAAAGGCGAGAGCGAGTCTAAATATTAGTTCAAAGATATCCATGCAATAAAAAGCTCCTTTATACAAACTTGTTAAATCCATCCTTTTCTATCTTCAAGAACTAGAAGAAATTCTATACGAGTAACTATCTGCAAATACATAAGTGCTTCATTGTTGACATATGACACGGTGTCACTTATAGTAATTAATGTTCAATGTGACACAGTGTCACAAAATGATGAGGAGATCTAAAATGCCGAAGAAGACCTTTTACAACTTAAACGAAGAAAAGAAAAAAATATTGATTGAAGCGGCCAAACAAGAATTCTCGCGCGTCTCTTTGTATGAAGCTTCGATTGCGAACATCTTAAAAAAAGCAGAAATTCCACGAGGGAGTTTTTATCAATACTTTGAAGACAAGGAAGATGCCTTTTTCTATTTACTGAATGAGCATGCAAAGGAGAGGCATGCCAATTTCCTAGCCAATTTAGAAAAGTATAAGGGCGATCTTTTTGCTGCAGTAAAGGAAATCTATCAAGAGGTATTCGAGTATTCTCTGGATAATGGAAAAATTAATTTTATCCGAAATGTGCTGTTAAATATGAATTACAAGATTGAGCATACATTTACGAAATACTTGTCTGAAAAAGAGAAAGATGAACGAACTCAGAACATATATGACCTTGTTAATACGGATGCTTTGAACGTTGTGGACGAGAAAGAATTTTACCATGTGATGCAAGTTGTGATTGCCGTGACTTTTCATAACCTTGTTCATTGTGTCTCCAATGATTTTTCAAAAGAAGAAGCTTTGAAGAAATATGAAAAAGAGATCAACCTGGTAAGAACAGGTTTATGCGAATAAGAAAGAAGGATAAAAATGGACAACCATCAAGACACAGCTAACCCGCAGGAAATAAATAAAGTACCATTGATTATCGTACTCATTTCAGGTGCTTTTGCTGCTATTTTGAACCAGACCTTGCTGGGTACGGCTTTGCCACCTATAATGAAAGATCTGAATTTAGAAGCTAGTACAGCTCAGTGGTTGACATCGGTTTTTATGCTCGTCAACGGCGTTATGATTCCGATTACTGCTTTTTTGATTGAACGGTTTACCACAAGACGATTGTTCCTAACAGCTATGGGGCTTTTTGCAGTCGGTACATTGATATGCGCCATTGCTCCCAACTTTAGTATCTTAATGGTTGGACGGGTTGTTCAGGCATCAGGAGCAGGGATCATCATGCCGCTTATGCAGACGATTTTGTTTCTTATTTTTCCTTTAGAAAAAAGGGGAGCAGCTATGGGGATGTTTGGACTCGTCATTTCCTTTGCTCCAGCTATTGGTCCAACATTATCCGGTTGGCTAGTAGAACAGTTTCCGTGGAGAAGCTTATTCTACGTTATTTTGCCTATTGTTATCATTGATTTTATTGTCGCTTATTTTATTCTTAAAAATGTGACAAAACAGACGTATCCGAAACTGGATATTCTATCAATCATTTTATCTTCCTTAGGTTTCGGTGGGATTTTGTACGGGTTCAGTATCGCAGGTACAAACGGATGGGGAAGCACCCAGGTCCTAATATCACTGATTTTAGGAGCCACCTCCTTGACCTTATTCATTTTTCGTCAATTCAAACTTAAACAGCCGATTCTTGAATTTCGTGTTTTTAAATTTAATATGTTTACGCTGACTACGGCTCTGGGGATGGTCGTATTCATTGCCATGATTGGTGCTGCCACTGTATTGCCTATTCTGATGCAGGACATGTTAGGATTTTCTGCGTTTGAATCCGGGCTCATGCTCTTACCGGGAGCTTTAATCATGGGGTTCATGAACCCTATTACAGGGAGGCTGTTTGATAAGTTCGGAGCCAGATGGCTTGCAATTATCGGGCTGTTTATTCTCACAGTCACGACCTTTATGTTTACAAACTTAACGCCGCAAACAACGTTTACTTATTTAGCAATTGTGAACGCTGTTCGGATGTTAGGTGTAGCGATGGTTATGATGCCGGTGACTACAGCTGGCTTAAATCAGCTGCCACAGAGATTAATCCCGCACGGAACAGCTATGAACAATACAATGCGTCAAGTCTCAGGAGCCGTAGGTACAGCCTTACTTGTCACAGTAATGACTACATCAGCTCAGCCTTCTGAGGGCGTTGCTGGTTTCGTACATGGAGTAAATGTGTCCTTTATTGTAGCTGGGATAACAGCGATTGTTGGACTTGGATTATCCTTCTTCATAAAAAATCCAATACGCGAAAAGCAAACGCAAGTTAATCCACAAGGAAAGCATGAGCAAACCGCGCGTGGGTAATGATAGGCGCTTATCTTTAGAGGATAAGCGTCTATTTTAGTATAAATGTTGTTACCGAAGATTAGATCGTATGAGGCAGCATCACTGATTTCAAAGGACGCTTCGTTATTGTCGCTTGCGTGGAAAAGGAAAAGAGATGGAATAGGTGTAAATGAGGTCTACCTGTTAAAATCCGAAAAGGAATCTTCATCACTTAGCTAGGGTAAGCTAGATCGATGAGATTCTCTATTTGCAAAAAAATCTCAGAGCGGTGCTCTGAGATTTTATACTTAACAAATGGAGTCTTTAGGACTTGGGTTTTTTAGTCCGAAAAGGGGACGAATAAACAAGGCTAGATACGTTCCGAGCAGTGCCATGATCATCCAAACCCAGCCGTGAAGACTGAAGGATGCGATCCCGCCAAAGTATGCACCTATATTGCAGCCAAAAGCAAGGCGTGCACCATAACCCATCAGTACCCCTCCAAAGGTGGAAGCCGCTGCAATTCCTGGCTTAATTTTTCCTGGCTTGAAGTTGCCTTGAAAAGCGGCAGCAATGAATGCACCGAGTATGATCCCGAAGTTCATGACACTTGTAGAGTCTGCGAGTACAGACTTACTCAATGCATCATTTCCCTGCCAATACGTCCAGCTTGCGACATCGACACCAAACATTTGCAAGAACTTAGAACCCCATAAGGCAAACGCTGAGGTAATGCCCCAAGGATTTCCTCTTATCGTTAACGTCAAGGCGTTTAGCAAACCTAAAATAACAGCTGCAAGAAGCAGCGGCCATGCACCTCTCCATAACTTTTTAAGCCCAGTAGTTGTCGCGAGAGGCTTCATTCTAGGTGGGTTTTTTTTCTTAGCAATTTTCAAGGTCAGCCCGTAAATTCCCAAAAAGATAGCCATTTGTAAGATCCAGCCCCCAAAGTATCCCAATCCTGTGCTCTCAGCAAGAGAGATGCCTGGCAAGGATGGAAGCTCACGCCAAAACCCAATATGATAAGCTCCAAGGACTGATCCAGCGATAAATCCAAAGAGGGTAAGAACCATGGAAGATTTTCCGCCTCCGACCGTATAGAGGGTGCCAGATGCACAGCCAGAACCCATTTGCATTCCCGCACCAAACATAAATGATCCAGCCACAACACTAAGTCCGACAGGAAACACGTATCCTTGAGGCCCTTGTCCAGTAAAACTAAAACCTGTTGATAAAATAATAGCGAAAAGGGTCGTAGCAACGGCAAGCATCAGCATATGAGCTTGTAATCCTTGGACATTTCCAACAGATATCAGTCTTCTGAAAGCTGAAGTGAATCCGAAACGGGCATAGAGCAATGCAAGCCCGAAACCTAAACCGATTATGAAAAGAATGCCTTGAGTAAATGTGGTTACACTTACAATACTGAAAAATAGAATAAGTGCGGCAATCAAACCGACCCAGACAAGTGGTTTTTGTATTGGATTCAACGGAGCGATTTCAGTTGAATACTGTTTTTCCTGTTTATTTAAATGATTAGACGGAGTAATTAATTGAGCCATTTTAATACCTCCTAATTCCTATTTGTTTACTCTGTAATTAAACGTGAATTATTTTAAAGGATGGCTCGTCTATTTGTAAAGCTTTCTGCATATAATGGAACTATAAAGAATACTCTTACTGACTTTTACGAACACTTAACACTAATCGTTCGGACAAGTGGTAAACTGAAACGGAAGACAGGACAATCTATAAACTAATTGGAGGGATGTCTTATACCTGTCGCTTGCCTACATGTCACTCGTTGGTTTTTCCTTGTTCCGTTGAAATCAAGTCGAAGAACTTCGTGGCGAACATCTGGCGCACCTCCCCCTACATAAAGATCATGAAACTACGTCTGAAAAGGCGTAGTTTTTTCTGTTTTGCGTATTTTATGGAAGAGGTAGATTAAACTAAAAAGTGCTGGGGTAAATAGAATATAACTATTTACATATAAAGGAGGAATTTATATGGCTAGTAAAAGAGAATGGCATGTTATTTTTCTGCTCGACAGTAAACGTGTTGTTACACATGATTTGGAATTAAGTGAAGACATGAACGAAAGAGAAGCAACAGAGTTTATTGTGAAGCAGCTTGATAGAGGAACATGGTGGTTTCTAGAAGACGGGGTTGCTCTGCACACAAGTGGTGTAGAAAGTTTTTATCTCGATCGCTGTGCTAAAAGAACAAGATTTTCCAGAGACTGATAAGAAAAAGCCCAGCTCTTTAGCCTGCAGAGCTGGGCTGTTGTGATTTATGATTCAAGGATTTCAACTTTGATTTGCTTTCTGCCGAATTCGAAGGCTTTTCCTTCTTGCGGTATAAACACATCAATACGATGACCTTCAATATCTCCGCCGATATCACCTGCTACGGCTACTCCATAACCAGGAACTCTTACTTTTGAACCGAGTGGGATAACGTCTGGATCGACTGCGATTACTTTCTTGTCAGGATTGGCCCGGAGATCGATGCCTGTATAAGTGGTTCCGCTGCATCCTTCACAAAAAGCTGTATAAGCAGTTGCTTCTACGTTCACCGTTCTTTTAACGTCAGCTTTTGCAGCCTGGTTTTTCTCATCCTTTTGCTTCATATCAAAACGCTTGTGCTCTTTTTCTTTTTCGTCTAGACTTATTGTTTTCAGCTCCATAGCTGTTGTTTCTTTCTTAGATGGCTCGTCTATTTCATCTGCATGAATTGAGGTGTACGTTTGCGAGCCGAAGTTCAACAAACCAAGCGTATATAAAGCCACTGTAAATAATAAAATGAATGATTTCTTCATGACTTTTTTACCCCTTTCAAAGGTTAACTGAGAGGAGTATAACAGGTCATAAATCCTATACTCAAGTACAGTGCAGATACATTTATGTTACATTTTAATTACAATCAACGATGGTAAATAGTGCTAAAGTGGTAAGAGTCGCTCTTTCCATCAGCGACTCTTTCAGATCTTATCTAGATGTGCCTTTTCTTTTTTTACCACAACAGGATTTGCGTGAGGGCTTACGTTTTGGCTGTTTGTTGTTATTAGCTTGATTGCTCATACTTACACTCCTCTCGCTTGGGATATCTCATTTTATGCATAAGCAGAGAATCGGGCAGTGCGTCTCTCACGGTTTTTTTAAAAGTTGTCATAATTGGAAAAGGAAACGAATACGGGAAATGGGGTAAAATGGTTCAATTTTTTGTTTTCGACTCATTAGATTATCATGCTATAATGAGGTTGATTGCTTGAAATTCCAAAAAATAGTGGAAAGTTTAGAAAAAAGGAGGACGGGCCGATGACTTTTTGCCCTCATTGTGGGAAAGAAGTACACGAGGACTCCCGTTTTTGCTCCCAGTGTGGTACGCGTTTAAAAGATAACGAAGGAAATCACATACATAAGGAAAGCGGAGAAAAGAAGTCCAGATTTCTGTGGCCCATTTTAGTTCCTGTTTTAGCTTTGCTTTTGACTGCAGGCGGACTATTTTGGACCTACACTCATCAACAAGAAGTGAATGAACAAGTCATCCAGAATAATGAGAAAGCCGAGCGTTTGGCGCTGGACGGAGAATATAAAGAAGCTGAGAAAATCTTGATTAAGGCCGTGGATAAACGCCCTGACTTTACTCCGCTACAGGAAAACTTGGATGCAGTACAAACGGTGTTGTTAATTCAAAGTGATATGACGGAAGTAGAGAAGCAAATAAAATCTAATCATTTAAATAAAGCAGAAGAACAACTGACGGCGATTCAAAATCAAATTCAGGATGAACAAAGTAAACTTTTTTCAACTCTCACTCCAGAAGCCAATCGTCTTCAATCTCAGATTACGCTTAGACAAATCAATGATGAATTAAGTAAGTTGACGCAGGTGGATGACCTTGCTGCCAAGCTTAATACGTTATCGGGTTTAAATTTAGAAGAAACTTCAAAGGTACGAAAAAAAATTAATGAAAAGATCGTTTCTCTATCTACAAAAAAGGCAGAGGCTGCGTTGGAGGATAAACAGTATAACGAGGCTGTCGCCATCGTGGACCAGGGACTTCAATATGTCTCAAACCATGAAAAGCTGATCCAGTTGAAAGAACGGATTAAGCAAGAAAGAGAATCTTTCGAGCAGGCACAGCAAGATCGTATGGAAGATGCCATGCAGCAGGCGGCAAAAGATGAATTGAAAAATCAGAACGCTGCCCTTGAAGTTTTAGATGTCCAGATGAAGAAAGACGAGTACGGAGATATTAAATTGAGTGGAAAGGTGAAAAGTGTAGCCACCCAAATACTCAGTACTGTCACAGCTAATTATGAAATTCGCAATGAAAAGGATGAAGTGGTAAAAGAAGATTCAGCAAAAGTATACCCTGTATATTTGAATCCAGGTGACGAAGGAACCTTTGAAAAAGTCTATTATGACTTGAAAAAGGGTGATTATACTGTTGAAGTGACCGACTTGGAATGGTTAGTAGAATAGGAGGAAGAGATGTGAAACGCGCTTGGATCATCAGCCTTTCACTATCGATTCTGATTCTCGCATGTGGAGGGGTATCTGTTTATTTTATATCTGACTCCATCTCAGAAGAACTGCGTGCGACAGCTGCATTAACTGAGCCACTCAGTGCGGAAGATAGTGAAGAAAAAGTATCGAAAAAAACGAAAGATATTATCTATGAATCTCAGAAACTGGTGGTCCAGATTGAGCTTGAAGATGGCTCGATTGGATCAGGATTTCTTTACAATGATCAGGGCGACGTGATCACCAACGCTCACGTAGTCGCTAATTCAAATGAAGTGAAGGTGGTAACCGCTGATTCAAAAGAAATGCAGGGCAGTGTAATCGGGGTCAGCCGTGACACAGATGTCGCGGTGGTTAGGGTCCCAGGGTTGAAAGGAAAAGAACCGTTACCGATTCGACCAGAGGGTGGAGCAGAGCTTCTCGATGAAGTTTTAGCCCTGGGCAGTCCGCTAGGGATGCAAAACACTGTGACACGCGGGGAAATCAGTGGATTGAACCGTAATTTGAACATAGATCCATTCGAATATAAGGATGTGTATCAAATTTCTGCTCCCATTTCTCCAGGCAACAGTGGTGGGCCATTGATCGATAGCCATACAGGGGAAGTTATTGGTATTAATTCGGCTAAGCTAGGAAAAGAGTCTATCGGTTTCAGCATACCAATTGCCAGTGTCCTTCCGATGGTTAATAACTGGAGCGCTGAACCAATGAAATCTTTGCCTGATTTCCCTGAACTGACCGATAATCAGCCTCAGTCACCGGTAACAGGAACACCGACGGAGCAAGCGACCTATTTGGTCCACTATTTTTATGACAGTATCAATCAAGGGGACTTTGTTACGGCGTATTCCTTGCTTGGCAGCACTCAGCAGGAGGAAATGTCTTTTGAAGAGTTCAGGTCAGGATACTATAACACCTTGTCTGTGACTGTTGATAACTTGGTGGCTGATCCAATAGATGAATACGTCGAAGTGACTGTGTTTTTGACTGCCGAAGAGACGAAAGACGGAGAAGTACAGGTGAAGAAGTATAAAGTGACCTATCCGGTTAAATTTGAAAACAAGTCGATGAAAATCTTCAAGGGAAGCGGGAAAGAGCTGACCTCTGAAGAGGAGGAAGAATAGAGAGTCCTGGGGCTGATGCTCGAGGACTTTTTTTACAGAATGGTTCATTCACACAATCCCTTTTTAATACTGGCGCATTTACTGATAGTAGGGTTTTGGAGGATATACAAGTATTTTCATGAATCGGTATACAAGCTTTCATTATAGGATTCAAATGGTATACGTGGTCCTTTTAAATCCCTGAATATTAGTTAAGAGAGTGAAAAATATGACAATACTAATCGCGTTGGATGACGGCCATGGTATGAATACGGCTGGAAAACGTACTCCGTTTATACCTGAATTAGGAAGGTCAATTAAAGAAAATGAGTTTAACCGAGCGGTTGTAAGAATCTTGAGACAGGAACTTGAGAGGTGCGGGTTTGCTACACTACTTGTTGCTCCAACAGATGAAGATATCCCTTTAGTGAAAAGAACGGATTTAGCGAATGTTCGGAAAGCAGACATTTACGTTTCTATTCATTATAATGCATTTGATGGTTCGTTTTCTGGACAAAACCCCAGTGGAATAGAAATCTATGTGTACCCAGGTAACTTAAACGCAGAGTCAGGAAAACTTGCTACAGCTGTAGGTAAATATCTTCGCCAAGGAACGAAGCAAAACTGGCGTGGAATTAAAGAGGCGGACTTTCACGTGCTTCGTGAAACGAACATGCCTGCAATACTGACGGAAAATGGGTTTATGGACAATAAAGAAGAAGCTTTGCTTATGATAAATGAATCTTTTCAACGTGAGGTAGCAGTGGAACACGCCAAAGGAATCTGCGAATACTTCAATGTCTCTTATATCCCACCTTCGAACGAGGATGAGACTGATTTCAGTGACGTCCCGCCTGACTCCTATTATGCAGATGCAGTTAAACGGGCAAAAGACCTTGGTCTATTAAATGGGTATCCAGATGGTCGCTTTTTGCCGGACAAAAATCTTACCCGTGCAGAATTTGCTGTTGCGCTTATGCGCTTGTATGACAAATTAAAATAAGCTTGATAGCCCTCTTTAAAATGGGGGCTCTTTTAATTGTCCGGCATAATTTCTTTTATAGAGTCATCAAATGTAGAAGAAGCTTCAAGGGAAGGGGGTTCCGATTTTGTACTATTATCCTCAAATGAACCGGAATCATGGAGAAGCACGGGTGATGACGGTAAACGGAACAGGAAAGGTAGTGGCAAGGCCAGATGTAGCCATTCTCCGCTTTGGTGTAGAGACAAACAATCGTGAATTACAGGAGGCCCAGAAGGCGAATGCCGAAACAATCAATCAGATTACCCAAACATTAATTCAAGCAGGCATTCCTGAAGAGAATATTCAAACGGCCGATTATTATATTTTTCCTGAATATGATTATGTAGATGGCAAGCAGCAATTCCGTGGTTATCAAGTCACTCACATTCTCTCTATAAGAGTGGAGGAAATCGATAAAACAGGTGCCATCATCGATTTGGCCGTTTCTAATGGGGCAAACAGGGTTTCCAACATACAATTCACCTTGAAAAATCCAGAGCAATATTATCAAGAAGCCTTAAGGATAGCGTTAGGGCAAGCACTCGCACACGCCCAGACCATTGCGAACACAATGCAATTAAATTTGGACCAGACCCCTGTGAAAGTGATTGAAAAGGGAGGAAGTGAGATAGCTCCCATCCGTCCTTATCCAAAAGCTGAGGTGATGAGCGCTGCAGCTCCCACTCCAATCGAACCAGGGCAGCAGGAGATTGTTGCAAGGGTTGAAGCCCAATTTCAATATTTCTCTTAAGCCAGAAGGAGGCACCTCTTTCTGGCTTATTATTTAGGGGTTGATAAATACAATTACATGCGCTTTTGTGCTTATGTAGGCGACCCGTTCGCTGCGGAGCTTCTTCTTTTTTCAATAGCATTGACTCCCATGACTACTGAAATCAATTCTTCAGTTGATAGAGAAGAAGTGTGGTTTTTTAATTCGTAAGCCGCAGACTGAAAAAAGCTGCTGACTTTACGGAAAGTAGCTACTTCTACACCAGATTGATCCGTCATTGTATAGTCTTTTGACATGGCAGGAGATTCGATCTCAAGTGACTGCTCACTTGTTTCATAACGAAAACGTTTTTTGAAGAAAGAAAATCCTGTCTTTACTTTTCCGAGCTCCTCACCTTTAGAATGCTGCACACTCCATCTATTCGAAAAGATTGGAAAAGAACCTTGAACTACTATTTTCCCGTTTATATCTTCCACGTCAACACTTGAAGAAAAGGCACTTTTTAAATGTAATGAGCCAACTTTATCCTTGTCTTTATTGTAAATATCTGTCCGGCCAGTAGAGAAGAAATTATCCGAAAAATAAACACATGCTTCCATTTCTGTCACTCCTTTATCTGTTCATACGTAAACGAACATAGAATGTTTCAAACTTTATTGAATTTTTTCTTAAATTGGAGAATGAGTAAGAACACGAACGAATGAGAGAAAGTAACGGACGATTGTCTGGGAAAAAACAGTACTAATGCTTTGACAATAGGTGTTTTATACTGTAAATTAACTTATAGACGAACAATTATTTTATGCCGAATGAAAAACATTCGGCTTTTAGAGGTGTTTAACGATGGAAAATGTATTCGACTATGAAGATATTCAATTGATTCCAGCAAAATGCATCGTAGACAGTCGTTCTGAATGTGATACGACAGTTACTTTAGGAAATCACACGTTTAAATTACCGGTAGTTCCTGCCAACATGCAGACGATTATTGACGAAAATATTGCACGGTCTCTTGCTGAAGGCGGTTACTTTTACATTATGCACCGCTTTGAACCTGAAACACGCAAAGATTTTGTGAAGGACATGAAAGACAGGGGCTTACTTGCATCGATCAGTGTTGGAGTTAAAGCGGAGGAGTATGAATTTGTTCAACATTTAGCTGAAGAAGAGCTTGTCCCTGAATATATCACGATTGATATCGCCCACGGTCACTCCAATTCCGTTATCGAAATGATTCAACATATTAAAAACCACTTACCAGAAACTTTTGTGATTGCCGGGAATGTAGGTACTCCTGAAGCTGTACGGGAGTTAGAAAATGCAGGAGCTGACGCTACTAAAGTAGGTATTGGACCTGGAAAAGTGTGTATCACAAAACTAAAGACAGGTTTCGGAACAGGCGGGTGGCAATTAGCTGCCTTGAAATGGTGCGGAAAAGCAGCAAGTAAACCAATCATTGCTGATGGCGGCATACGCACACATGGAGATATCGCCAAATCAATTCGATTCGGTGCTTCCATGGTTATGATCGGCTCTTTATTTGCCGGTCACGAAGAGTCTCCAGGTGAAACGATTGAAAAAGATGGAATTCTATATAAGGAATATTTCGGAAGTGCCTCTGAGTATCAAAAAGGTGAGAAGAAGAATGTGGAAGGGAAAAAGATGATGGTTCCTCACAAAGGTTCTCTTAAGGATACCCTTGTCGAGATGGAGCAGGATCTCCAATCCGCGATTTCGTACGCAGGTGGAACCTATATTGATGCAATTCGTCACGTCGATTATGTAGTCGTAAAAAACTCCATTATGAACGGTGATCACATATAATGTGATTATAGAGCCAGTCCAGTGTGTGGGGGACTGGCTCTATTTTTTGAGTTTAAAGATGCTCTAATTCAGAGGAGTAGCGCCTTAACGAGGTTGGATAACGCCCTAACTCAAAATTAGTATCCTACCGTCAAAGGATAACACCCTTAACACTAAATACTTCGACTGTAACTCGAAAAGCATGAGGCATCGAGCCCCATGCTTTTTGCTGGTTAGGATACATTCTTTTGGTAATCTGTTATAGGTTTTTCTGGAGTTATAATAAAACGAGCTTTTTTAGGAAGCTTTCCGAAGATTAACCCAGGGTAAGGGAAGAACCGATGGGTTATATAAATAGTGAAGTAACACAACACAAGTGTAATTAAAAACCTTGCTGCAACTTCGATGTGGAACCATTCACCAGCAGATACGGGAACGAATTGAGCAACCACTTTTAATATGATTGGATGCAGTAAATAAAACCCAAAAGAATAAACAGCTATATTCTTTACGTAAGGAATGATTCCAGGCCATCGATCGCAGATGATCTCCGTTAAGCGGAAAAGAAAGAAACTTCCGCTTACGATATAAAATAAATTCACGACTAAATATACATAGCCTGGAAGCGTAAACGAAGCCACCGTATAAAGATGGTAGTTTAAATATACAAAGGAGGCACCTGTAATAATGGCAAAAACTAACCAGCCAACTGTTGATCGATTATAAACTTTTGTCTTTTGTTTCAAATAGTACGTTCCAATCCAGGCACCAAGCAAGTAGGGTCCTAAGGAACTGATAAAACTATTAAAAGGAATCAAGTTGAATTCCCGATTAAGAAAATAGAAACCTACCTCTATTCCAATACCAATCAACCACATATACTTCCTAAACAAGGTTATCTTCTTTGCCGCATACAAAATAATAGGAAAGACTAGATAAAACTGTACGATCAAGAAGATGAAGTGGAGTTGGTAAAATGACTCGCCTTGAAGAATTCGCCATGTCATTTCGACGAAGTTCAATTCAACAATACCCGTATAAACAGAAAATGCTTCGTAGAAGACCGCCCATACAAGGTATGGAACAAGGATATACAGAACCCTCTTTTTGTAATAGAGTTTCAATTCATTGAGGTCCATTTTTTGATTCATATATTTATAGAAAAAAACCATTGCTGTAATCATAATAAATATTCCGGCCTCAACTCGAATGATTCGATTTATAAAATGATAAGTGGTATAAGCATCCGTTCCTTGTGTGAGAGTTGATTGAAAAACAGCGGTGACATGAACG
Organism: Halobacillus mangrovi; assembly: GCF_002097535.1. GTDB lineage: Bacteria > Bacillota > Bacilli > Bacillales > Halobacillaceae > Halobacillus > Halobacillus mangrovi_A. The sequence goes on along the minus strand of NZ_CP020772.1, from coordinate 2,724,264 downwards.
AGTACCACCATAAGCATTGCGAATAATCTTAAGAAATAAATGGATTCTATTCTATTATTACTCATAACTTTACTCCTTCTACATTGGTTGTTAAAAGAAACCTTGATTACTATAACATATTTGGATTGATTCAATTACTTTGTTATCAATTTGTTATATTTTTTAACATTCTCTTAGTAATGACTCCTTAGTGTAAAAGTGGCAGTGGAAGTAAGTACCTTTTCAATAGTAAATACATTCTTTTTCTTTTAGGAATAAAAAAAGCATGAGGCCAAATCAGCCTCATGCTTTTATTTTAGTTCGTTTGCATCTTTTTCTTCTTACGTGCTTTTTCTTTTTCAATCTGTTTACTGCGTAGCTGTCCACATGCCGCGTCAATGTCCGTGCCATGCTCTGTACGTACTCCGCATTTGATTCCGCGATCCATCAATGTTTGATAGAACGACAAGATTGCTTCTTTTTCACTGCGTTCGTAAGGATGGTCGGCTACCGGGTTATACGGTATCAAGTTCACGTAAGACAAATGACGCTTATCCATCAACAAATCCGCTAGCTGATGAGCTTCGGCTACGTGGTCATTGACATCACGCAACAGGATATATTCAAACGTAATCCTGCGGTTGGTTTTCTCAAGATAGTAATCGATTGCAGGCATCAGTTTCTCTAACGGGTACGCCTTATTGATTTTCATGATGCGCGAACGCAGCTCATTGTTTGGTGCGTGGATGGATAGAGCCAGATTGATCTGGATGCCTTCATCCGCAAACTCGTACATTTTCGGTGCAATGCCACTTGTAGAAACAGTAATGTGGCGAGCTCCAATGGATAAACCTTTTTGATCGTTGACGACTTTTAAGAAGTCAATCAAGTTGTCGTAGTTATCAAATGGTTCACCTATTCCCATCACAACGATGTGACTGACGCGTTCGTCTTTTCCTTGCTGGTCAAGGTGGTGCTGCACTTGCATAATTTGCTCAACAATCTCACCGCTCGTTAAATCGCGGTTTTTACGCAAAATACCACTTGCACAGAATGAGCACCCGATATTACAACCGACCTGGGTAGTCACACAGACAGAAAGACCATAATTAAACCGCATCAGAACGGTTTCAATAACATTGCCATCATCAAGCTTAAATAAGAACTTAATAGTTCCGTCTTTTGACTCCTGTTTAATTTCTTCGGCTAACGTTTCAATTGTAAAGTGCTGATCAAGCAGATCCACGCAGGATTGGTTCAAGTTTTTCATTTGTGAAAAATCCGTCACGCGTTTTTGGTAGAGCCAGTTCCACACTTGCTTCGCTCGGAACTTTTTCTCTCCATGCTCAATCAACCAGTCCGTCAATTGATCAAACGTCAATCCGTAAATGGATGGTTTCATATATACGCTCCTCATAAAAAATTCGCTATTTCTATAGTAATTGATTTTCATCTCATAAACAACTACAATACCATTATCATAAAATTAAGTCAATTTTATTCTGGGATTAGTGAAATCTATTAGATAGGATACACGCTAAAGACACATTTGTCACACCTCCAATTATTTGAAATAATTGTTATGGAATTTCTATGAAAATAAAAGCAAGTAACAAGAAAATAGGAGAGTAGACTATGAATGCAAAAAATATAATTATTCTCATTGCGAACGTTATTTTAATCGCAGCGTCTATAATCATTTTGTATATTAATGCCATCTACATGGAGCGCGGGTTTGATATCCGCACGTTCGCAATGATCTTATTAGTGCTAGTGGGAGTGAGAAACGTTTACCAAGTGATGAAGAAGGCTAAACCGGAGTCAGAGAAGGCTCACGACTAACAATTTTAAAACTCCTTTTTTATTCTTTTATAATCAAAAGTAATTACAGCTTAATTCACATACCAACGGGTAAAGGACGGCATGTTCATTTTCACTCATCAAGAGTGGTGGGGAATTAAAGAAAAACCAGTTGGTAGACGGATTATTCATAGAAAATTTGATGTAATAAAAAATGATTTAAATATTGAATTTTAGGGGGTTAAGTGAAAAAATAGAGGGGCAAGGAACTTTTTATAAAAGCAATACGTTAAAAGGGGAAGACATTCATGTGGAGGTGGATCAATTGTTAAATCGAGCACCCGAATGTGCAAGTTGCGGTAAAGAAATAAGCGGCAACGATGTCGTCTATGTAAAATTACGCTACCCTAAAATGAAAGGGTTTGCAGAAGTGAAATCTTATTTAAGAAATGAAGGAGAAATGTTGTGTGAAACCTGTCAAAAAAGCAGGTGAATCACTATAAAAGGGCGATTGATATCGCCCTTTTATAGTGGGATTGAAATATAATGAAGGATATCATTCAGCTAGCTCCACTCTCCACATAATCATAGCCTGAGTACTCAAATTAAAGATATTTGTGTGAATTAGAATATTTCCGTTACTTAGTACAAGAGTAGGTGTCCGTGAAAATTGCTCGATTTCAACGGGAATAGCGGCAACCAACCTCCACCATCGGTAAATAGCTTGAGCTTAAGTATTTACTTTTGAACCATTTACCTGTTTTACAAACTCTTTCATAATCGCAGGAAGATCAGGCCAAGCATGTCCGGATATGAGGTTATGATCGACGTAATTCATCTCATCCATGTATTCTGCTCCGACACTTTGTACTTCAGGCTTACAAGCGTGGTAGGCGGTTAACTTCCGTCCTTTCACTTGATCCGCGATCGTCGTTAATACAAGGCTTCCATGACACATAACGGCAATAGGCTTTTCTGCAATAAAGAAGTGGCTCACGATTCCTGGTAAATTTTCATTCATGCGGATGTGTTCAGGAGCACGACCGCCCGGAATGATCAACGCATCGTAATCACCAGGATTCACATCGGAAAAGGTCAGGTTCGACTCTACCATATACCCCCTCTTTTCCGTATAGGTTTCCCAATCCTCAAAATCGTGGATGACGGTGTTCAGTTTTTTCTGATGAGGTGCTGCGATATCCACTTCAAAACCTTCTTCTAAACATCTGAAATAAGGATAATACACTTCTAATGCTTCTACGGCATCACCGGTTACAATCAATACTTTTTTTGCGGACATTTCATATCCTCCTAAAGTAAAAGATTTGGAAATTCATAGTAGCCGTATTCCCTTAACGATTCAAAATATAACCTTCTTTGTATGAGGTGCAAGAATTTTTATATAAGACTTTAGAAGTGGTAGGAGATAACAATTTGGAAATGTAGATTAAATGATGATCAATCTCAGATTAGAGCAATAAATCGTATTGTTGTAAAAGGAAAAACGGCTAAACCATTGCTTAGTTCAGCCGCTTGCCCAAAAGCCCTTTTACAGAAGACGGATATGAATAATTTTAGCTTGGGGATTACTCTTTAAATAATCTTGCCTTGCTTTTTCTCTATGGGAGGCAAACACAGGAATCTCTTTTACAATTCCAGACTTCGCCTGGTAATAAATCAAATACTTCTCGACCACGATACGGCTCCTTTCTTGTAAAACGTATCAAATTGCTAAAAGTATTAGCCGCAAAGAATAAAATTATACATAATATTTTTATGCACTGGAGTTAATAAAGTTTGTACGGATCCCCTTCATCACTTAAATTTTTCATTAATTTAATGAAATATGAATACAACCTTTCAAACATAAGGTTATGAGATGAGTTATCAAAAATTCAGTTTAAGGAATGAAAGTAAATAAGTGGTTTGAGTGGGATTGAATGGCTGCATGGCAGTACAAATTGATCTCTCAGATCGCGAAGAAAATGCGTTGATGCTATTATTTTACTGATAAAGAAAAGAAGCGTGAATTCTCCACCTCTATTAGGCCTAATCGATCTTTGTAATGGATGAATTTGGAAGTTCTGTGGTATGCTTTGTTCAAATCTCGAATGGAGGCTTTTACGAATGGGGGCTTTTGCTGCGTTATTTCTTCTCATTCTTGCAGTAGTGATTGATTATTTCTGGTTAGATGCAGACCGAAAACGCTGGGGGTGGATGAAAGGCTGGTCGGCCTTCCGCAAAACCTTGTTCATTATTGGCTTTTTCGTTGTGTCTACACTTATCTATGTGGGGTTAAGCTTGGAGTTTCTCTAAGATGAGATGATTGACCCAATTGGAAGGTGGTTCTCTGCTCATGAAAGGAATACAATTAGCTGGTTCATTGCTTTTATTAACAGGAATCCTTTTACTACTTACACTTAATCATAAGGTGTCGAGTGTAATGGCCATTGTTCTCATTATTGCTGGAGTGCTCTGCATCATCGTTTACAATTTAGTAATCAGGAAAGAAACCAACCTTCTTTGCAGGATTGGCTTACATAAATACAATCACGTGGGATGGGACGAAGAAATAAAGTCTAGGTCGATCTATCGGTGTGAACGATGTCAAAAAGAAAAGAAAGTGATGAGAGCGATATAACCTGACAGTTGTAGTTTTTGTGTTATTGTTTTTATTCTCATTCCTAGCCGGAATCCTCATTGGTAGCTTGGGAGATCATATGGAGTCCCCACTTATGCTATAAATGGTCAAAATCGAACGCGTTAAGATAAAAAAGATCAACCAAATTAACTGGTTGATCTTTTATCGTTGTTATCCATTTTTTCAGGCATTAGTTCGCTATGGTTCATTCCGCATTCCGGACATTGTGTCCAAATGAAAAAAGCGGACTTCTCATTAAAATCTTTTCGGTCGACTTTGAGAACGGCCACTTGGTTGTTATAGCAGCTCGTACATCTTTTTTGAATTAGCTGCCCGACTTGATAGTTATTCATGAAGATACTCCTTAATTCGTCATTAGTTTTAGTCTATAGGATCTTCCGCTTTTCCGTATCGAATGACGTCATAGACAGCCAGTCCATCGCTTGGCTTTCCATCATCATTTCTGTAAGGGAATAACGAAAAAAAGATGAAGTAAATGGAAAAATAAGCGTACTGATAGAAAAATAGTGTCGCGGGTAAGACATCCGTCATAATGAGGTAATTCATCAGTAGGATAACGATTAAATTGAATAAACTTCCCGCTAGATAGATAGAGACATGAGCCCATGTTTTATTGTAGGTCAGCGCCTCATATTGACACCAGCCCTCCATAAAGTACTTTTTCTTCACTTCAAGTGACCCGATATGGAAAAGGGTTTCGCCTGTGCCTATGCAGAATTTGATCTTTCCTCCAAACAAGCGGGCTGTCAATACATGTCCCGCTTCATGGATGAGGGTGACGATGGGTAATATAAGAAAAAAGTTAACAAAGAACATAGGAATATCACTAAGTGTGAACATTGAAACCCTCCATAGGAAGCTTAATTTCTAAGAAGTTGATCAGGAGAGGCTGACCGTGAATTAAAAAGAAGGGTCACAGAGTGCCCTTAATTAGTTTAATTTTTATTGTTTTTTCATAGGTTACACATTCTAAATAAGGTTCTCTCTCCAACGGGAAATAATGAACGCGAGTGGGTACCAATTGTAAGTGCTCATAGAGCTGTTCGTTTGTTTTTATCTCACGAAGGGAAAGATAGCAGTTGTTTCCATCCGTATGAACGAAAGAAGCTTCCGTGTATCCTTCACCTTTTATATATTGAAGTAATTCCATACTTCAACTCCTAATCTCAGACATGTCCCCACCATAACACATTTACCAAATATTATCCTCATATAATGCTCTTTTGTTATTGGTAATTTTTCCTCTTTATAAAAATACCCAATTATAGGATACAGTGTAAGCATTAACCATATGGTTTATGTTTTATAGTTGTATAGTTTCTTCTTTGGACTCGCACTGGAAATGGGCACACTTGGGCGAAAAGTGAATATTATAAATGACTTAGGTCATAGCCATATTATTTCTATGCGAACATAAAAAGTTACTCCAACTAAAAAAGTTGTTCAAATGAAAAAATATAAGATACAATGACTTTAGCATGTTCGTACGAAAGGGAGAGAAAAGAATGGAGAATCTTGTACTCGCCTTTAGCCTGACCCTTCTCGCCGGTTTGGCTACTGGGATCGGGAGTATTCTGGCTTTTTTTACATCAAGAACAAATACGAGGTTTTTATCCATATCCCTTGGTTTTTCCGCTGGGGTAATGATTTATGTATCAATGATAGAGATCTTCTTTAAGGCACAGGAGGCCCTTGTCAATTCAATGGGAGAGGTGCCTGGAAGATGGGTGACCGTCGGTGGTTTTTTTGGTGGTATGGTCGTAATTGCATTAATCGATAAAGTTATTCCGAAAGCAGGAAACCCGCATGAAGTGAAGAAAGTTGAGGATATGGAGAAACCTAAATCTGAAAGAACGGACGCTCAGCTTCTTAAAATGGGAACGTTCACAGCATTAGCCATTGCCATCCACAACTTCCCTGAAGGAATTGCAACGTTTACGGCTGCTTTAAATGACCCGAACCTGGGCGTTGCGATTGCTGTGGCTATTGCCATCCATAACATTCCAGAGGGAATTGCTGTTTCCGTTCCGGTCTATTTCGCTACTGGAAGTAAAAAGAAAGCATTCAACCTTTCTTTTTTGAGCGGATTGTCTGAGCCGGTTGGTGCCATTCTTGCTTACCTCTTATTAATGCCGTTTTTGAATGATATGGTGTTCGGCATTCTGTTTGCTGGAGTAGCGGGAATTATGGTCTTTATTTCATTAGATGAGCTGCTTCCTGCTTCCAGAAGATATGGAGAAGCACATCTATCAATATACGGAGTTGTCGCAGGAATGGCTGTGATGGCCTTAAGTCTATTATTATTCATTTAAATCAAAACCCGTCAGATTTTCATCTGGCGGGTTTTTAACATGTTTTCTCTTGTATTAAGTCGTCAATTCGCTCTAAAATTTCAGCTTTAGGCTGCTGCACCAGCCTCCAATTCAATTTAATGTGATCAGTCTCTTTCACACCTAATCTAAAGACGTCTTCTTCACGTGTAACCTTGCTACTATGAAGCTTCCTATACTTTTCGTCTGCTTTTGATTGAAGCCATTCTCTAGCGAGTTGAATCAGTTTTTCATTTCTCTCTCCCATATCGATCGCTGGTGGATAAGTAAACCGGAATTTTCCTTTTTGAAAGCGAAACGTTGCTTGATCTTCATCTGATTCCTGTATGATGAGTTGATAAGATCGGCCGAGATAAGAAATTTTTTGACCATCCTCTAAGGTGAGTCGGTCTATATGATAAAGATTTTCATGGAGAGATGTCCATTTATCTTTGATCCATTCTGCTTTCTTATTAAGAAACGCTTGTATCTTATCTTCACTTCTTAATTCTGAGGCAGTCACTTTAATTCCATTTAAATCATCAATGTAAATCTTCACAAAATGTATATCTGCTTTTTTATGTAGGGTATAGGCGATGGTGGTCGTACCATCTTTAATTAGTGGCATAGGGCTTCCCCTTTCCTGGCTATTATATTTTATTGTAATCAAACATGGAAATACCGTCAAAAAATTACAAGAAGAGTCTCCAACGGAGAGCTCTTCTTTTCATTATAATGATATATTTGTGCTGCGTTTTTGGAAGTCGATCTCTTGGTAATACGTGTTTTTGACTAATACATTAGGACCAAGGCATTCCACTGCCGGACAGTGGCAGTTTAGGCTTTTCGCTGTTTTTGTTCCCATCCAGTTTTGATAGGCATCTGTGAGCTTTGTATCTTTGATGTTTCCTAGACCGGGTTCGTCTCCAAAGTCAGTCACGATAATGTCTCCGCTGAAGATGTTTACGTTTAACCGGGAGCGGCCATCAGGATCGTTCCTTACTGTCACATTTTTCTCTTCATACAATCGTTTCAGCATATCTAAGTCATCCTGAGAAGAACTGCAAGGGTAATAGGGAAGGGTACCAAAGAGCATCCACATCTCTTGGTCCCGGTTGTCGAGAAGACGATTGATAGCTTCTCTCATTTTCTCTAGACTCAAAGTTTCTAAACTGCTGGCAAAGTCCACAGGGTACATCGGGTGAATTTCATGCCTAGCACACTTCATTTCCCTTACATGATCGTGAATTTCCTCAAGGTAAGGGTAAGTCCGTCGATTCAGCATTGTTTCTGCTGAAACCATAACGCCTTCTTCAGATAGGCGCTGAGAGTTTTCTACCATACGGTCGAAAAACATTTTACGGTTTTCTTCCGTGGGCTTTCTTTCCATATGGGCAAAACCTGTATGGATGAATTCTTCAATTGTTCCCCAGTTGTGTGAAATATGTAATACATCCAAGTAAGGGATAATCGGCAGATATCGTTTATAAGGAAGAGTCAGATTGGAATTTATTTGTGTACGGACCCCGCGCTCGTGGGCATATTTAAGTAAAGGTACGACATATTGTTCCACAGATTTTTTGGACATCATCGGTTCACCGCCGGTAATACTCAGCGTTCTTAAGTGAGGAATTTCATCAAGCCGCTTTAAAAGCAATTCCATTGGCAATGCTTCTGGGTCTTTATGTTGCAATGTATATCCGACTGCACAGTGCTCACACCTCATATTACATAAGGTCGTCGTTGTGAATTCAATATTGGATAAGGTCATCTTTCCGTGTTCTTTTACGTCCATGTAGGCTTCCCACGGATCATAAAAGGGAGATAGCTTCTGAAGCTTCATGTCAGAACTCATAGCTATGAAACTTCCTTTCTATAATGATTTCGGTTAAAACAAACCATCTGCTATCTTACCATTATTCAAGATTGAACCCTAGCATTCCTTTTTAGAAAAGGGAATAGGAGGACCACTATCGAACTAAATGTAGAGAACAGTAAGGAGGTTTGATCTGATGAAAACGGTCGTTATTACCGGTGCATCTAGTGGTTTTGGCTACATGACCGCATTGAAATGTGCTGAAAAAGGATTCCGTGTTATCGCAACGATGAGAAATATGGAAAAAGCGAAGCTATTTAAAAAGGATTCTATAAATGAGGAAGTCAAACGAAGAATTGAAGTTTGGCAGTTAGATGTGACAGATGCTATCTCATTGGCTCACTTTCAGGAAAGGCTTCAAGAAGTTGAGAGAGTGGACGTGCTCGTCAATAATGCGGGTTTTGCGATTGGAGGTTTTGTGGAACAAGTACCTCTGGAGGCTTATCGGCGTCAGTTCGAAACGAATTTATTTGGTGTAATAAGTGTAACGAAAGCTGTGCTCCCTGTTATGAGAAAACAACAAAGCGGAAAAATCTTAAACGTCAGCAGCGTGAGCGGTCGAATTGGCTTTCCAGGATTGTCCGCGTACGTATCATCGAAATACGCGCTGGAAGGGCTATCCGAAAGTCTGCGGTTCGAAGTGAAACCTTTTGGAATCGATGTAGGTTTAATTGAACCAGGTTCCTATGAAACAAATATTTGGAGTTCTGGAATGGAGTTGCCAAACGCCGTTTATAACCCTGAATCACCTTATGCCGATTATATGAAAGCTCTCTGGAAAGCATTGAATCGTGAGTCTCACGGAGATCCACAGCAAGTAGCAGCACTAATGACCAAACTTGCTGAAAAAGATCATATTCGAAAATTGCGTTATCCAATTGGTTCAGGAGTAAGGATGAACCTATTCTTAAAGAAGGTGCTTCCGTGGGGTTGGTTGGAAAGAATGGTTTTGAAAAACCTGCTTTCCTGAAGATACACTGATAAAGGAGAGAAATACATGGAAATGACGAACGTCTTAGAAGGTGCAGGTCCTATTTACTTTAAAGGAAATGAAGTTGGTATTCTTGTTTCCCACGGGTTTACTGGTACAACTCAAAGCATGAGACCTCTTGCGGAAGCTTACGCAAGGGCTGGGTACACCGTTTGTGCGCCACGACTGAAAGGTCATGGAACGACGCCAGAAGATATGGAAGAGTCGACATATGAGGACTGGATTACTTCCATTGATGATGCCTACGAATGGTTAAAAGACAGGTGTAAAGTTATATTTGCAGTGGGACTTTCTATGGGAGGGACACTCGCATTGTACGTCGCCCAGAACTATCCGGATATTGAGGGCGTCATACCAATAAATGCGGCGATCGATATTCCGGCGATGGAAAATACAGAAGCAATGGACGGCCCGTTCGTCGATGCGATTGGTTCGGATATTAAAAAAGGAGGAGTAGAAGAGCTTGCTTATGAACGGACACCCGTTCGTTCCATTGACCAGCTTTTGGATTTAATGAGTCAGGTGAAAAGCCAGCTCTCAAGCGTTCATTGTCCGATTCTAGTGTTTGTTTCGGATGAAGATCACGTCGTCCCTCCGCACAACTCTGAGGTCATTTTTGATACTGTGTTTTCCGAACACAAAGAAATTGTCCATTTGGAAAACAGTTATCACGTAGCCACATTGGATAATGACCAGGACTTAATCATTGAGCGGAGTCTAGAGTTCTTTCAAATGTATACAAAAACGATGTGATATGCGTGAGCCCTGAAGGTAAAACCCCTTCATAGGGGGATTTCCCGGGCAATAAAAATTTTTGTATTCTCCTTCTTTTTTTACTATAATAGAAGACAAATCAAGAAAAGCAAGCGGTATAAAGCCTTCAAGGGGAGCCTTCCGGCTGAGAGTGAATGCGGTTCAGACCCTTCGAACCTGTCAGTTAGCACTGGCGTAGGGATGGTGGCTATTTTGATGGTTGAGCAATGCTTAACGGGAACCCTCCATCAGGAAGCTTCCCCTGGGTGTTGCTTTTTTTGTGTCTTTTACTAGGAGGCTCAATTGTGAGAAACCAACGCGTTTTATTTCTAGTGGAAATGGCGATCTTTTCTGCTTTAGCCATTTTACTTGATATCATTCCTTTTTTATCGTTTAAACTATGGGCGCAGGGAGGATCGGTCTCTTTTGCGATGGTGCCCGTCTTTATCATGGCGTTTCGCTGGGGAGTAAAAGGAGGGATGACGACAGGACTTTTATTTGGGATTTACCAAATACTCACGGGTGCTTACATCATCACTCCGTTGCAGACGATTCTCGATTATCTGGTCGCCTTTTCTGTCATCGGTTTAGCAGGGGTTGTGGCAAAACCACTATGGAAAGCCATCTCTTCGAATGAAAAAGGATCTTTAATTTTCTGGGTAACTGTTGGCTGTTTTATCGGCAGCTTACTCCGCTTTTTTGGGCACTTTATTGCTGGAATTGTCTTTTACGGAGAGTTCGCTCCAGAAGGTCAGCCCGTCTGGTTATACTCCCTTATTTATAACGGGGGATACATGCTGCCAGCTTTTGTCCTGAGTGCAGTGATTGTAGCTCTGCTTTTCGTTCAACGCCCACAATTAGTCATAAGGTAAGATTTAGCCCTCGTTTTTATAAAAACGAGGGTTTTTTTAGGTATTAGGTTTGATTTCTATTTTTTTAGTGAAAATAGTACTGCACCCTATAAAAAAGGCGGACTGACTAATGAAGAGATTTTTGAAGAAGCGGATGCGTAAAAGAAGAAATAAGCTAAGACAGATTCATAAGAGCAAGATATTTTGGATCATCATCATATTTATCCTCGTCAATACCTTCATGATTGCCTATCATACCTCTTGGAAGCCATTGCCTGAAGGGATATCTTATAAAGGAGAAACCCATTCGATGGAAGATATCGAATTTTTTTATGATTTAACATACGAGAATAAAGACGGAGAGACGGTACATGAACGTCAAATCTTTCAGGAGTTAGGGCGTACAATTTCTGAGGCGGACGATTTTATTGTAGCGGACATGTTTTTATTCAATGGCTATACAAACGGAAAAAACAAGTTTCCTCCGATTTCGGAGAACCTTGTTGATCAAATTGTTCAGCAAAAAGAAAAACATCCTGACCTTAAAGTTGTTTTTATCACGGATCAAATCAATACCATTTATAAATCGTATGAATCGGAAACCATTCGCCGCTTAGAAGATGCCGGGGTGGACGTTGTACTCACGAACATAAACAAACTGAGGGATTCCAATCCTCTTTATTCAAGTGTGTGGCGCTTGTTCTTTTCCTGGATGGGGACCGAGGGGCAAGGCTGGATTGGCAACCCCATCGCTAAAGAAGCGCCAGATGTCACTCTAAGGTCTTATATGAAGCTTTTGAACATTAAAGCGAATCACCGGAAGCTGCTCGTCACGGAGGATTCTGCCATTGTCCAAACGGCAAACCCACATGATGCAAGCGGCTATCATGAGAATGTAGCATTTAAAATGAAAGGCCCAATTATTAAGGATATATTAGAAGCAGAAGAAGCCGTCGTCAATTATTCAGGAGAAGCTGATTTTCCAGAGTATGAAAATATGACATTTGAGAAGCAAGAGGGAAATTTGAAAACCAAATTTGTAACTGAAGGGAAGATCTACCGCTCAATCCTCGAGGAACTAAAAAAAGCGGGGGAAGGCGATAATGTCTGGCTCGGCATGTATTACTTAGCTGACCGGAAAGTGATCGACCAGCTTGATAAAGCGGCCGATCGCGGGGCAGTAGTAAACATTATCATGGATCCAAATAAGAAAGCCTTCGGGCACCAAAAACCTGGACTGCCGAATTTACCTGTAGCAGCGGAAATGAAGAATTTAGGAAATAAAAATATCAATATGCGCTGGTATGAAGTGAATATAGAGCAATTTCATACGAAAATGCTCTATATTGATAAGCAGAAGGAGAACGTTATTATTGCAGGATCTGCCAACTACACAAGACGTAATTTGGCCAACTTGAATCTTGAAGCAGATGTTGTCATCAAAGGTCCGCCTTCCGAAGAAGTTTTTAAGGAAGTGGACAGCTATTTTAAACGGATATGGAACAATGACAACGGAGAAACATATACAGCCGAATATTCTGAGTTTCAAGGGAACCTGACTTTCATTCGTTATGTAACCTATTACCTGCAGAAATGGACATGGTTTACCACTTATTGATTTGTTGAAAGACTGAATCGAATGAGATTCAGTCTTTTTTTTTGTGGGAAAATGAATTTTGGTTCATTTATAACTGGATATTTATGTTATTGTAAAAAATGGAGAAAACGTCGAAATGGTCTGATTGACTGAAAAATACTATAGAATGAACTAGCAGAGGTGTGAGTGAATATGAGAATGATCAAAATATGTGGTCTGCTTTTGCTGATTGTATCGTCGCTTTTGGCTTGTGCTAAGCAAGAAGAAAATATAGAAAATCACTTTCATCTATCGTTGAATGGAGAAAGTAATCATTGGAAAGTACAACATTATGAGATCAAATGTACGCCAAAGTTATTTAAGGCAGGAGACGGGAAAATTATCTTTAAAGGTAATGACAATGTAAAGTCTGAATTTTACAAGATTGATGTCCATGCGGTGATTGACGAAACAGATACAGTCGTACATACAAAGTCCGTAAGTGGAGAGAGCAAACTCAATAAGATTGAAACAGGTTCTATTAAAGGAGACACATACGTAAACAAGGAAGGTAATCCTGTTACTTTTGATGAAGTAAGTCGTGTTTATATGGTGATTGAATGGCAGGACAAGCAAAATACGAAGAAAGAAACGATTGATCTAAAAGGATAAGGTAACACTCATAAGAGGGAGATTCTAATGGAAAATTGGTTGATTGATCTCATTAATACCTATGGATATATTGGTATTCTTTTATTGATAGCGCTCGAGAATATTTTTCCTCCGATTCCTTCTGAAGTGATCTTAACCTTTGGAGGGTTTATGACGACAATCAGTAATATCAGCATATTCGGAGTAATTATGTCCGCAACCGCTGGATCGGTCTTAGGGGCAGCATTGCTGTATGGAATTGGGTTGCAGCTGGATGTAGAAAGGCTTGAAAAAATCGTGGACAAGTGGGGGCACTTCTTACGATTGACGAAAAAAGATATTCATAAAGCGGATCTATGGTTTGATCGCTATGGACCTTGGACAGTGCTCTTCTGCCGGTTTGTTCCAATAGTACGAAGTTTGATTTCCATCCCTGCAGGAATGTCGAATATGAGCTTTTCACTATTCCTTGCTTTGACCACATTTGGGACGCTGATTTGGAACGTGGTGCTCGTTTTTGTAGGGGCTTCCGTAGGGACATCATGGAACGAAATCGTCCTTTACATGGATATATACGCCAAAATTATTTATATCCTGCTAGCCTTTCTCCTTGTTTTATTCTTCATTTGGTTTATAAAGAAGAAAAAGGCTATGTAATCATTTAAGAAGGAGCGAATGATGATGTCCCCTCTCTCTCATCCTACTATTAAAAAGAAAACGGTACTGAACCCAGAAGAATTTATAGAGGTAACAGAACTGGAAAAACTTTGTGTGGAACATGAGCCTGTTACGTTAAAACTGGAGCTTGATTATAAACGAGGTCACTTGAGAACCGAAAGCGAGCAAAATAATGAATTTCTATACTACGATGAGGATTTACTAATCGGATATATAGGAATATGTCAATTTGGCGGAGAAGCACTCGAAATAAACGGTATGGTTCATCCGGAATATCGAAGACAGGGTGTTTTCAGTGAATTGTTTTCCTATGTAAAGGAAGAATGGGAAAGAAGAGAATCACTAGAAATGCTTCTTTTAAATGACTCTAAATCTCCAGCTGGACAAGCTTTTATTCAAACTCAAGGGGCGGAGTATGAACACTCCGAACATGATATGTATTTAACGACGGTACCAGGCGATATGAATACAACAGGTAAACTCACGTTGAGAAAAGCTACAAACGAGGATGCAAAGGAAATCGCGGCACAAAATGCGATTTATTTTCAAATGGACGAAACAAGACTGACCTTGCCTGAGGAAGAAGAAAAACATGGCGTGGAAATCTATATGGCTGAAAGGGAAGAAAGATCTGTAGGGAAAGTTCACCTAGAAATTAGTGAGGATAAGGGTGGAATCTATGGTTTAGGAGTGCTTCCCGAAGAACGGAGAAAAGGATATGGCAGAGCCATAATAATGGATGCAGTTAATAAATTGAGAGAAAAGCAGGTCAATAAAATCATGCTGCAGGTCGTCGTAGATAATAAAAATGCTCTTTTGCTTTATCAATCTTGTGGTTTTACCATTGCTTCGACGATGGATTATTATAAGTTGAGAAAGAGAAAGTAAATGAGAAGTTATAAATCATGATTTAATAGCTGGAACCGATGCATGGGAGGTATTTTTGCGGACGTAATTGAGTAGTAATAAAAAATGTCCGTTCTCACTTTTCTCTTGGAATAGCATGTATTTCGTTGCACTATAAAAACATAGTTGGTCGGGAAATTGGAAAACGGGAGTGATTTCCCAGACCAACTATGTTTGTTGTGGCCTCTTGAATGGATTAAACCCCTTAACTACGGCTACTTTGTGTCCGAGAATCGTTGCGCCTCATTGATGTTTTTGTCCGCGTTTCCGTTTTCTGTTGAGAAGAGGGGTTTCCGGTGTATGCTTCCTCTTTTGTTCCTCTATCATAATGATCGGTCGTCGTATGGCTATGGTGAGAATTTTGGTTATGTTTATGGTTGTGATTATGGTTATTATTATTTCTGTACGAATCAGGATACATCGATTCGTTTTCTGTTTTATTACTAAGGAAAGTACGATAGACTTTATCCTGAATTTTTTCAGAAGCTTCAACAATGACGATGATTTTTCCGTCTTTCAAATGACTCTCATACTGCTTCGCTTCATGTTCGGACATTCCTGCTCCAACTAGCGCACCGACAATTCCTCCGCCGCCAGCGCCTACACCGGCACCAGTTAGTGCAGCTGCGATCGGGCCAGCTGCGGCAATTTGACCGATCCCTGGAATAGCAAGCAAGCCTAATCCAGTAATCAGGCCACCGATGCCACCTAGCACTCCTCCAGATAAAGCGCCTAATCCAGCACCTTTCCCAGCATTTTTTCCTCGACCACCTTTATTGGTAGACACGGGTGTATCCATTTCATCTTCTAATACATTGACTTTACTTTTATCTTTCGCAAAAACAGATATGTCATTAGATCCATATCCGTGATGCTGTAAATCCTTAATCGCTCGCTCTGCATCTCCTACATTAGAGAAAACTCCACCGATAATTTTAGTATTCATTAAACTTTCCTCCTTTGAATAATTTCCATTAATAATCCATACCCGCTATGAAAACCAGTAATCTCCTAAGCTGGTAATTCTATTAAGAATAGATTTCAACATCATCAGGACTAGGAATAATCTAACTTGACCTCTTTTGACTTACTTGATATATTACTAATTAGTTTAAAAGGGGAGTAGCTTTAACAGTAGGTGTCGTCATTACAGAGTGATAGACTTACTCTCGGCACTACTGGTGACTGTATAGTTGCTAGCGAGACCTTTGCCAACAAGGTAAAGGTCTTTATTTGTGAGGTCTTTACCGCGTGAAAGTGGTGAAGACCTTTATTTTTTGAAAGGAGTACGTTTATGGAATCAATTTGGTTAGAATATGGATGGACATTGTTGATCCTCATTGGATTAGAAGGGTTGTTGTCTGCGGATAATGCTCTAGTTTTGGCTGTTATAGCTAAACACCTGCCAGAAGATCAGAAGAAAAGAGCGATCAATTACGGTATTTTCTTTGCATTTCTGTTTCGATTTGGAGCACTTTTTGCCATTTCCTTTATCGCAAGTGTCTGGCAAGTACAAGCCCTCGGCGCAGCTTATCTCATTTACTTAGGGCTTAAGAATATTTTAGGTGGTTCAGAAGACGAGGAAGGAGACTCTTCTGAGGAACACCAGGCAAAAGGGAAGGGCTTCTGGCCGACTGTTGTCAAGATTGGAGCGGCTGATTTAGTTTTTGCTATTGATTCAATACTTGCTGCCGTTGCATTAGCGTTGGCGCTTCCAAATTCTCCTCTGCCTGAGTTCGGTGGAATGGATGGAGGTAAATTCTTAGTCGTCGTTTTCGCAGGAATTGCTGGGTTGGTCTTAATCAAATTTGCAGCTACCTGGTTTGTAAAACTTCTTGAAACACGCCCTAGCTTGGAAACAACTGCTTATTTGATTGTAGCCTGGGTCGGTGTGAAACTTGCTGTCATCACCCTGTCTCACAAAGAGGTAGGCGTGTTGGATGAACATTTCGCTCATGGTACTGCCTGGACGATTACTTTTTGGACTGTTTTGCTATCCATTGCGGTTGGCGGCTGGTTTTTATCAGGACGAAATGTATCCCAACAGAATAGTGAAAAAGAATCGCTTTATGAAAAGTCAGGTTCTTAATAAGAAAAAGACAAGCCCAGAGTTAATCCTCTGGGCTTGTCTTTTTTAAATCGTTATTCTGACTGTTTATTTTCTTTTTGTTCACTATCCATAAATCGTAACAAGTCGCCGTAAACGACTTTATCAGAGAAACCAAGTTCCGTTTCTGCTTTCTCTTTCAATGGTGCACAGGATTTAGAATCAATTTCTTCTCCTGTTTCTTTGTCATAGCAAATATCCTTTTCAGCAGCGTAAACGTACTTGTCAGTGACGACACTTCCATCACGAAGGATGGTCATATCTTCACGATTTTCTTTAAATAGGTCTGTACCAAACTGAACATCATTTTCTTGCTCAATGCCCAGCAGGTGAAGAATTGTAGGTTTCAAGTCGATTTGCCCGCCTACGGTTTCCATTTCCTTACCTTCCATTCCCGGTACGTGAATAATCAATGGTACCTTTTGCAGTTGGATGTGCTCAAACGGGCGAATTTCTTTTCCAAGAATTTCACTCATGGCACGGTTATGGTTTTCAGAAATACCATAGTGGTCACCGTACAGGACGAAGATCGTATCTTCATATTCTCCTTGTTCCTTCATCATTTGGAAGAACTTCTTGATCGATTCGTCTTGATAACGCATCGTCTGGAAGTAACGGTCCACTGACCCGTCGCCTGTATTGGCAGGTTCAATCATTTCCATACTTTCGTCGTTTAGGATATATGGGTAGTGGTTTGTCATGGTAATGAACTTCGCATAATATGGTTTGTCCAGCCCTTTCAGCTTCGGCATGGACTGTTCGAAGAATGGAATATCCTTCAGTCCATAGTTTACGGAGTTCTCATCTGTCACGTTATATTCTTTTTTAGAGAAGTAGTGATCATATCCAAGACTCTTATACATGATGTCACGATTCCAGAAACTTGCATGGTTGCCGTGGAAGCTTACCGGCGTATATCCGTGGTCCTTCACAATTTCTGGAGTAGCGTTATATTCATTTCCTGCATTGGTTGTAAAGACGGCTCCTCTTGAAAGGCCGTACATAGAGTTATCGATGATAAACTCTGAGTCAGATGTTTTACCTTGACCTGTGTTGTGATAAAAGTTATTGAAGTAGAAGCTATCGTCTTTCAAATCATTCAAGAATGGTGTAATTTCTTGGCCATTCAATTTACGGTCAATCACAAAGTTTTGAGTAGACTCCAGGGACACCAGGACAACATTTTTACCTTCTGCTTTGCCGAAGTATTTCCCTTTTGCACCCATTTTACCTTGTTGAGAGTTTACATAGTTTAAGACTTCCGTCAATTCGTTACTATCTGCCATAACACGGTGTGATGAAGTTTTTGCTGTCATGACTGTATCATAGATATGATAGTTGTAGATTCCGAGTAATTTAACTAGTTTGGCACGGTCGAACGTTCTCACTAGTAGTTGAGGACGTTCCATTTCCGCTAAACTTAAGTTAACGGCTGCAAAACCGAGAGACGCAGCGAAAATCATTGCAACGGTTCTTCTGCGGAATTCCATCTTTGGTCGGACTTTTTTAGCGACCAGCCATGTGATTAGAATAACGATATCCATCCAATAAAGGATGTCCATTGGATGAATCAGTGCTTTAGCGCTTCCGCCAAGATCCCCGAAGTTCTTATATTGCATAAGAACAGGAAGAGTAATGTAATCGTTGAAGAATCTGAAATACACAACGTTTGCATATAAAGCAAAGGACATTAAGAAATAAATTGTCATAAATGCTTTGTTTCTTCTCTTAGGGGAGAAGAAGAACGATAATCCTAAGAAAAATAGTAAAGAACTAATCGGTGTAATCACTAGTATAAATTGTTGGACCCAATTTTCAATGTTTAATGTAAATGCGCTTTGAAGGGCGTAATAGGTTTTTGCCCAAAGAAACAGAGCAGCAACGGCAAAGAAAAACCAGCCCTTGTTCAATAAGTTTTGTTTTTGATTCAACATAATTAACCTCCTGGTGTTCTATATGTTAAACATTTTTATAAATTAACAGAAACTTTACTAAAAGTAAACTACATTTTAATGCTAAATTGTTAAGTATTTGTTACAATGATACAGTTTAATAGATTGTAAATAGCACCACGAATAGGTATAGCCGATTGAGGGGTCATTTAAACCTATATTCTTATGAAATAAACTGAAAGGTAAAATGTGTTATTTTTAGTACAAATCACCGAAATAACGTACGTATTTATTTCCTTTAAGATATACTTGAAGTATAACCATTAATGGAAAGCGGGGAATCGCATGACAGCTTCTTTTTCCTTGAATGAAATTGCTTGGAAACGCATGTTGTTCTTTCTCTTCTTAATCATCCTTCCGAATTACCTCGTTATGCAAGTTCAGCTCGTCGGTCCAATTGACGATTATGTAGGGCTTGGTACTGCACTTGATCTTATCGTTATTTTGCCTCTTCTACTCTACTTCTTTGGATTTAAGAAGAGAGTATCCCGGGTTATATTGGTTGGCTTTATGTTTTGGGGTTTGCTGCTAGCAAATTGGATCATTCCTCAACAAGCAGACGGGTACCTCTCCTATTTTAACCACTCTGTCATTATGCTCGAAGCATTAGTGATTATCATCGAGCTAGTTCTTCTTATCGCAGTCTTTAAGAGACTTCCTTTGTTAATAGAGAATTATAAAATTGCCAAGGAGACCCGTTATCACTTTTTATCAAGTTTTACTCATGCCATTCAACAAACCTTCTCCTTCAAAATTAACCATATAACTAAATTCCAGAGCATACTGAGGGTTTTAGCTACTGATATAGCAGCTATCTACTACAGTTTGTTCAGCTGGAGAAAAAAAGCACTTGTTATACCAGAAGGACAAGGCCGTGCGTTTAGTTTCCACAAAGACGGAAGTTATCTGGGTGTATTCATTTTGCTTGTCCACGCTATGACCATTGAAATCATCGCCGTTCACGTCATGGTCGCCATGTACAGTCACACACTTGCCTGAATTCTCACTGCCTTTGATGTCTACGCGTTACTTTTTATTATCTCAGATTATCAAGCTATTAGACTCGCGCCCGTCGTTCTTGACCAAAAAGGTATTCATTTTCAAAAAGGTATCGACATTACGGATTCATCCCTTGGAAAAAGGTAGACGCTGTCATGAAAAATATAAAAACACCTGAGGAAGTGGCAAGAGATCGGAGTTGTTTTGAACTTGCCCTTCACGGTCTCGAAAAGGAATCTATTCCTTACGTCGTAAAATTGAAAGAACCCGTTGAAATAAGAAGGTTTTTCGGGTTTAAGAAGAGGGTTCAAACCGTTTACGTAAAAGTTGATGAACCTGGAATTTTCTACAAAATGACCCAACGTTATATGAAGAAAGATAAGTAGAAAGTAATAGAGCATTCGCTTTTTTTCTAAAAAATGTATAATAGGAAAAATGATCTTCCACCTTATCAACCTGTTCATACAAAGCAGAAACGGACAGGATTCTGTCATGATGTAAAGATAGTATAGAGTCAGGGAGTGATCATATGACGCTTGTTCAATCATTGCAAAAGTCAATTGATTATATGGAAGCACATTTGCTTGAAAATATCTCCATTGAGGATATCGCCAAGCAGGCCCATACGTCCGTTTTTCACTTTCAGCGAATGTTTACATTGTTAACGGACATTCCTGTTGCCGAATACCTCAGAAGAAGAAGACTGACCCTTGCTGCCCATGAGCTTTCAACCTCAAACGTCAAGGTGATCGATATGGCTTACAAGTATGGCTATGACACTCCTGAGTCTTTCTCTAAAGCCTTCAAAAAACAACACGGCATCTCTCCAAGAGAAGTGAAGAGCTTTACGGGAAAGATGAAATCCTATAACCGCCTGGTGATCCAGGTAAATGTGAAAGGGGCAGAACCGATGAAATACGAAATGAAGGAAAAAGGTCCGATCCAAGTAGTCGGGTTAAAACAGGAAGTCTCATGTGTAAATGGAGAGAATCACAGGGTGATTCCAAAGCTTTGGGATAAGGTGAATGAAAATGGAACGGATCAAAAGTTGTACGAATTAAATAATGGAGATATCAAAGGTGTCCTAGGAGTTTGTGTAGATAAAAGTGAAACAAAAGCCAATCATATTGACTACTGGATAGCTGCTGCCCATGAAGGAGATGTACCTGAAGGCTTTTCTAAACTTGACCTCCCTGCTTCCAAGTGGGCCGTATTTGAAGTGCACGGTCCCATGCCAGAAGCAATTCAAAAGGTATGGAAACAGATTTATTCGGAGTGGTTTCCTTCCAGCGGGTATAGACATGCAGGAACACCCGATTTGGAAGTATATTCGGAAGAAGATCCCTACAGCGAAGACTATTATTCAGAAATATGGATCCCAGTTAAATAGGAGGCTGAAATGTGAACAATCGAGGAAAAGAGCCAGAAATCATTTGCTATGACGATTGTGGAAATGCTCCAAAGAAACAGTTAATCAAAGAGTTCAACATTGCTTTTGCAAAAAATGAAGTTGCGTTCATAATAAGTTGCGTCTCAGATGATATTCAATGGAACATGGTTGGAGATCAAGTCATCCAAGGTAAAAAAGCTTTTTCTGATTCCCTACAGCATATGGAAGGGAGCCCCATCTCAAAAATTCATATTAAAAATATCATCACTCACGGACGTACAGGTGCAGCTGACGGAACTCTTTTCTTCAATAGTGGTAAACAATTTCACTTCTGCGATATTTATACGTTTACAAGTGCTGGGAAGCAGGCAAAAATTAAAGAGTTAACATCTTATATCATTGAAGGAACTTAAACATGCCAAAGCTCCTCCGCATCTTTGTGGATGAGCTTTTTTGTAGTAACAATCATGAACGGCCGTGTGGAAAATACCTCAATAACGTTCTGTCCTCTAATGATATGCCTCTTTATTTTGAAGACTTGAATTCGAGATATTCTCAGGACCGTTACGTAATAAGCATAAGGTTGGCTGGAAAACAACTCGCTTTCCTGCGGGAGAACTGGCAAGCCTCCTCGTTCGCTGCGCTCTCTGTGGGGTCTCGCCTAACTCCTTCTCCCGTGGGAGTCTCGCCGTTTTCCATCCACTCTACCTGTAGCGTAATGAACGGCTCCATTTAACAGGAGGAAGGAGGTCCGGTAAATCGCGAGACTCCTGTGGGAAGAGCATGATAGGTGAGACCCCGGAGAGCTTTAGCTCGAGGAGGCTCAGCACATGCTCACGGAAAGCGAGTGATTTCTCGGACCTCTAAATTCTACTTATGGCAACGGAAAGCTTACAGTACCTCGAAATAAGTCTTCTACTGACCTGCTATATCCTTGAATAACTGTCTCACTTTTAACAGTGTAGAATTCAAAACCTCATACATAATGGGAAGTATTGAGTAGAAGAATAACGAAAGGGGATTTGAAAAGGAGACGTTATTCATGACCTATGATTGTATCATCATCGGCGGCGGTATTGGAGGGTTGCAGGCATCTATTCAGTTGGGACGATACAATAGAAAAGTATTGACGATCGATGCTGGGGAAGGGCGATCCACCTTGTGCAGAAAGTACAATAATATCCTTGGCTTCCCGAATGGGGTAAGCGGCCAAGAACTAAGGGATGCTGGAGTCACACAAGCAAAAGGCCTTGGGATCGAATTTTTAAATGATGAAGTCACTCGTCTACATAAGGAATCTGAAGGGTTCACTGTCTCTGTAGAAAAGGGGACCTTATTCAAGGCAAAAACGGTGCTTCTTGCTACAGGAGTGAAGGACAACTTACCAGCAATTCCCGGGCTGAAGGAATGTCTCGGTCTATCCCTCTATATTTGTCCAGATTGTGATGGGTATGAGATTACGGATAAGAAGACGATTGTCATCGGCTCAGGAGATGCAGGAGCTGCTATGGCTGAGGCAATCCACTACTGGAGCGAAGATATTACCTACATTAATCATGATGGAGCGGATATCGCAGAGCGAAGAAGAACGGAATTGGAGAATAGGAACATTCCCATCCGAAATGAAACCATTGAGAAAGTGAACCACCAAAACGGTGCAATAGAGAGTGTGGAGACAACTAGTGGAAAGATCATAAAGGTTGAAAAAGGATTCTTAGCGTTTGGGGGAAATAAAGTACAGACAGAGCTTGCAAGTAGGATAGGTGCAGAGATGAATGAAAAGCACCATCTTATCATAGATTCTCGTACAAAAATGACGAGTGTTCCTGACCTTTGGGCAGCAGGAGACATTGGGGCACACTCTGAACTGGTCACAGCGGCTATGGGGGAAGGAGCAATTGCTGCCATCTGGATACAGAAACGACTACTGCAGGGAACGCCGAGCATGTAAAATCCTAAAGGCTTTACAAATCAATTCTTTTGGTATAGAATAAATCGTAATCATTACTATTAATAGATTATCGCGCGGTCAAAAACCCCGCGATATATTTTTGTTCATTTTTAATTAGTAACGATTACTATTAACGCACGCCGAATATAGACATTTTTCATATTAAAAAATTTATAAGAAGGAGGATTTTTTCTGTATGGCTAGAAAGTCAAAAGTCGTTAAAGAAAAGAAACGACAAGAAATGGTCGCTAAATATGCAGACCTTCGTAAAGAGCTGAAGGCTAAAGGGGATTATGAAGCATTGAAAAAGCTTCCCCGTGACTCTTCACCAACTCGTCTGAATGGACGCTGTGAAATTACCGGCCGTCCGCGTGGATATATGAGAAAATTCAATATGTCTCGCATTGCTTTTAGAGAGTACGCTCATAAAGGCCAAGTGCCTGGCGTTAAAAAAGCAAGCTGGTAAGAAGGCGAGGGCAGTAATCTGTCGCATCGGTATCATCTAAAAACAACGGATCCCTGTGATCCGTTGTTTTTTTATAAGAGCAGAAAAAGAGACTTCTAAATGGAGGTCTCTTTTTCATTCAAATGTCTATTTGAATGAAAAGTATTGACTTCATTCCATCAGAAACATACACTATAAACAAACGTTCAAACGAATATTAGAATGAGGGTGTAGAGATTGAGTGAAAAAGTAACAAAGACCACGAACAAAGATACATGTGATACATTTTGCTACGATGAAGATCTAGTCCAGCGTGTCCAGCCTAAAATGGATGACGTTCTGGGAGTAGAGTTGATCTTTAAAGCGTTATCAGATTCTACGCGCTTGA